>JBBTLH010000090.1:0-19581 GCA_038068755.1 Candidatus Omnitrophota bacterium | reverse complement strand
ACTCCTTTGACTGGAGCCAGAGCCTAAGCAATTTTTTCAAAGAACATTGTGCCACTAACTAAGTCGGTGGTTAAGTAAGTAATTAACGTTTTAATAAAGAGCTAACCTGGCAATCCTGCGCATAGAGATAACTGGCTGACAACTTAAAACAATCAACGGCCTTTTTCAATCTAAAACTCTCCTGCGTAAGCGAAGTAATGCTTTCTGGCGTGGGATACCAGAACCGTTGAGCGAGGAACTGAGGAGCCTTTACCTTAGCTAAAATATCCTTTCTATAAAGATCAATAGCATCCCCGCTGAACGCCATAGAGGTGCCAATTTTTTGTAATAAAACAGGCAAAGACAAAAGGGCGTCTTTAGGAGGCCTTGCCTTTACCCCGTTAGAAATAAGATTTCTAACGGGGTTTACGCAAGAGCTACCGACGGATGACTCTGCTATATCGTAAAAACGGCTATAGACGTTTGACCTCTTGGCATCCACCATGACGCACAAACGCCCCTTTTTATATGGGGCATTGTTAAAAGCTATAGCGTCTAAGCTTGAAAAAACAAGGCAGGGCTTCTTTAAGGCGTAGCTCAAGCCCTTGATAATGCTTAAACCGATACGTAAACCCGTGAAAGAACCGGGCCCTACGCCTACTCCGAAATAATCCATGGCGCCTATTTCCAGGCCAGATCTTTTCAAACATTCGACTATAAGAGCGGCGAGCCTGTCGGCGCGGCCTTTTTCAAAAAGGCGCCTGCACCCATGCACCTTGCCGCCTTTATCCCTGATGACGACAACAGAATACTTAGTGGAAGTATCTATGGAAAGAAAATTCATTCGACTCCGTAAAAAATCATTTAAAAATATCTTTCATCCTCCTGCCGCGCTCCACATCCTCGGAGGTGGCAAGAAGTTTTTCTAAAGCGATGATCAGATAGCTCTTGCTGAAGACCTGGGGATAACTCTTATCAAAGACCCCCCAGGGTACTGAAAGTTTTATCTTATAGACAAGAAGATTCTTTGAAATATAGGCATAATTAGGCAGCCTGTTCGTATTATACCCCATGGACTCTCTTAAGCGCATCTGAATACAAGGTAACGGCAGAAATTCTCCCTGTAGCCCGGAATAGATCACGCCTACTATTACCTCGCGCCCCTTATAACTACCCTTGAGCACTTCTTTCTCGTAAAGGAACGGGATCCTTGTCTTGGCTATAGCCTTTCCTCCCAGTATCTCGGAGCCAATTTTTAAAAAATTATCAATAAGCGTATTGACGCGATAAAGCCACCAGACGGCCAAAACCACAAAAATAGCGCCTACAACTGTTAATATGTATTTTGTATATATATTCATAGCCTGACTCGCTTCAAAAACCGCCTTAGGTCCGCCGCTCTTGCGCAAAACTTGATAGATCGCATGCTACTCCCAAGCACAAAAAACTCTACCCTCAAACATCCTTTTGGCAGGAGCAACTGCTTTATCTTATCAGCCCACTCAATGACCGATACGCCGCCCGCCGACATAAATTCAAACAAGCCGATATTTTCTAGATCTCGCGCGTGATTCAAGCGATAGAGATCAAAGTGATAAATAGGCAAGCGGCCGGGATATGTTTTAAGTATAACAAACGAGGGACTGCAAACATAGGTTTTTTTTAAGGTGCCCAGGCCGCGAGCAAGCCCTTTTACAAAGACCGTCTTGCCGCTGCCAAAATTTCCTACAAGCGCAAGACAATCATTCTTTTTAAGATTCACAGCTATCTTAACAGCCAGGCCTAAGGTCTCTTTTTCGCTGTTTGAAATGAAGCTCACTGCGGCAAGCCGCGGGGTATCCTTAAAGTTTTTCTTCCTTACTTCATTCCCTGCGTCTTTATCCCCGCAGCAAGCTGCGGGGTCTTGAACGCAGGAAACAAATGTCACGATCTTTTGCGCATCAGAAATGCCTGAAGCCATCGCAGCCCACCTCTTCTACCTCGCCCCGGCGCGTCATCATGCACACACCGCTAAAAAGATCCGTCATCCTTCCGATTTGGTAAAAAGACATTGCGGTCTTATTTTTTTTCATCATTCGTAATAATCTAAAAGAATCCGCCGGCGATAGCGTAAACAACAGTTCAAAGTCCTCGCCGTCAAAAAGGGCATTCTTTATTTTGGTGACCCCTTGCGCCCTGGGTATCTTATTCTCAAATATAATGGCTCCCAAAGCGCTCGCGGAGCTAACACGGTTAAGGTCCACCCCCAACCCGTCAGAGAGATCTATCATAGACGTCACCCTAAAATTATTGACCAAAAAACGGGACTCTTTTAAGCGAGGCTCAAACGTCAGATGTTTGCCTAAAATGGAACCGCCCAGAGGCCCTGAAACAAAAATGTTGTCTCCGGGCTTTGCACCGCTGCGCAAAGTCAGATTCTTCTCTTCAACTGTGCCTGCGATAAAACAATCAATGACCAGCTTGCCGGAACGGTTTGTGTCTCCGCCAATCACGTCTACATTGAACTTCCGCGCGCATGACGCCACACCCTTAAACAACTTTTCAGCAACGAGCTGCGCGTTCTTCTTAGGCAGGCCTACGCTAAGCAGCGCGTATTGTGGCTCACCTCCCATGGCTGCGATATCGCTGATAGAGACAGCCATAGCCTTGTAACCGACTTTCTCGTAACTTTCACCTCTTTTAAAATGTGTTCCTTCCACCAGCATGTCAACGGTATAGAGCCGATAGCAGCCTTTAGCCCCGCGCACTACAGCCGCGTCGTCACCTATGGAGACAACAACAGACGGACTACAGGGTTTCAACACCCTTGCAAACCGTTCTATTAAACCGACTTCTTTAATCTTTTTTAGAGGCGTTGCCATATGGGTATAAAATACGTATGTTTTCAGAAAAGGGCCTGTCAATGATCCCTTTTTCAGTAATGATAGCCGTGGTCAAATTTGATGGGGTCACATCAAAAGCCGGATTAAAGACTTTGATCCCTTCGGGCGCGATAGGCCTCTTAAAATAAAGCGTTGTCACTTCCTTCTTATCTCTTTCTTCTATCGGTATGGCAGAGCCGCTGGATAAAGACAGATCAAACGTTGAAAAAGGCGCAACGCAATAAAAAGGTATCTTATGGTGATGCGCCAGGACTGCGAGGCCGTAAGTACCTATCTTGTTGGCAAAATCTCCGTTGGCAACTATCCTGTCTGCTCCTACAAATACAGCGTTGACCTTGCCTTTTCGCATAATGTCAGCAGCCATATTATCGCAGATAAGCGTCACATCAATACCATTGTGCTTTAACTCCCATGTAGTCAGGCGCGCCCCTTGCAACAAAGGCCTTGTCTCGCAGGCATAGACTTTTATCTTCTTTCCCTCTTCGTGCGCCCTGTAAAATACTCCCAGGGCCGTGCCGTAACCGCTTGTAGCCAAGCCGCCGGCATTACAGACCGTCATAAGGCTATCTCCTGACTTAATAAGCCTTGAGCCATATTCACTCATTTTAAAACACATCTGTATGTCTTCATGAATCAAGCGCTCCACTTCTGTTTTTAGGAGGCTTAATATCTTTTTCTTTGAACACCCCTGATTAGATTCCACAACAGCCTGCATCAGGTTAAGGGCCCATGAAAGATTAACAGCTGTGGGCCGGCTTGAGGCGAGATACTTATTGAGTTTCTTAGCTTCTTTAAGCAAGCCTTTAGTCTTTGCCTTGTGCATCCCTAAAAGAAACCCGAGGGCGCCTGCGATGCCTATAAGCGGCGCGCCGCGTACTTTTAATTTTTTGATAGCCCACCAGACGTCCGAGACGCGCCGGCATTCTTCATATTTCAACACTACCGGCAGCCGCGTCTGATCAATTATCCTGATAGTGCCATTATGCCAAGCAATAGGTTTTACGAATAATTTTTGTTCCATATACCCACCTCGTTTTATCTTGCCAATACCTTCATCAACAGGCTCTTTTTAATCTCTATGGCGCCCTTAGGGCATACTTCCTGACAACATAAACAAAGGATACATTTTTCGCGGTCTAAGACCATCTTGCCATTCTCATTGCGCATGGCTCCTGACGGACAGATCTTCTGGCATGCCCCGCAAAGGTTACAACGCGATAGCGAAACAACCGGCCGCATTGCCAAAAAAGACATTATTATATCCGCGGCCCACGGCGGCACCCTTGAAAGGATGCTCGTCTTAGGCAGGATAAATCCTGACGGAATAAAATCCTTGATGTCTGCGCCTAAAATATCAATTAACGACAGGCCTAGAGGCCCCAAGCCTCTCCTTATCGCCTCTTTATTCGTAGGGACATCTGAAAAACCCACCCTCATCAAGCCTGCCAAGACCATATCAAGGCATAGCGCGTCAGGGCTGGATGCTATCAGATCCATCTTTTTTAACGTGCCGGCAGAACCCGGGCCCTGGCCTTCCATCGCGACAATGCCGTCCAAGATATTCAAATCGGGTTTTTTTATTTCGTAGATATCCACTATCGCCTTGCTCAGGTCAGAGGGCTTAGGATTATCGCGGTGCACCTTCATCTTAGACATCCCAACGATGAGCCCAAAAAGATTCTTTATCCCTGCTGTCAGGACCGTAAAACCGTGGGTCTTAAACTTCGGTATATTAATAAGGCGGTCGCACTTAAACACCCAGTCTGCCAGAGGATATCCATTTTTTAAGACAGGGTGGGTAAAATAAACAAGCTCTGCGCCCTCTTCGCTGCAGACTTTTTTTATTCCCGTGATTTCGTAAACCCTGTCAACATCTCTCTTCTCTCCCCAGACGCTCGGCGCATCCCCGCAAAAAATATTTTTTGTTATAGGCCTTATCAGGCGGATTGCGGCGCGCAAAACTTCAGGGTGCGTAGTGATACCTTTATCAGGCTCTGCGTCCGTCAAAAGGTTCGGCTTCAAAAGAACCTTCTCGCCGGGTCTTACGAACCTCTCTATCCCGCCCAGTAGATCAACAGCTCGCTTTACCGCCTCTTCAACCTTGGCAGTATCATAACTTCCGCATTTCACTAACGAAACTTTAAACTTATCCATCGTATTAATCCCGCAGACAAAATTATTGAAACCGTGCGACTAGCCCGTGTCACATATTGAGCCAGACTCAAAATGTAACAGGGTTTTAGTTTACATACTTATGAGCAGTGCGGGTTCCTGCAACGCAGACAATTAGGGATTTTTTGCCAAATGTCTGCAAGGATTTACGACGAGGGTGTAGCGACACGCTTTTATGGAGCGTAACACCCGAGACGTAAGCCGTAGCAGACGGCAAAAAATACCGTCTGCGGCAAGGACCAGTGCTGCGAAATATATACCAAAGACCAAAACAATGACTAAACAAGCTTAAAGAAATGTTTGGCGTTCCTGGTAGTTTCAGCGCAGACCATATCAAAATCTATATTTTTTATCCTTGCGACCTCATGCGCCAGATCCGCCAGGTATGCAGGCTCGTTACGCTTGCCGCGCTTTCCTTCCGGCGGCAAGAAAGGCGCATCAGTCTCCAAAAACATCTTGTCCAGCGGCACGTATTCAACGATCTTTCTTAACACTTGCGCCTTTTTATATGTGACGTTGCAAGTAAAAGACACAAAAAATCCGAGGTCCAGACACTTATTTAAGAAATCCATCCCTGCGGAAAAACAGTGGATAACTATCCCTTTGAACTTCTTTAATTCAAACTCCCTTAGGACCGCCAGAGTATCATCTTCTGCCTGCCGCGAATGAATGATCACAGGCAGGCCTGCCTCGCATGCAAGGTTAAGGAATTCTTTAAAGACGCTGCGCTGGATCTTCGGTTCTGAGAGGTTCCTGTAATAATCAAGCCCTATCTCGCCTATGGCTACGACCTTAGAGAAAAGAACCAACTGTTTGATCTGTGAAAGGTCCTCTTTTTTATATTCTTTCGCGTCATGAGGATGGATGCCTACGCTGGCAAAGACCTGCGGATATTGCGAAGCAAGGGACACGGCTTCGCGGCTGCCTTTAAGGCTTGAGCCGACATTGATCAAAACTTCAACACCTGACTCGCGAGCGCGTTCTAAAACGCTTTTACGGTCAGCGTCAAACTCAGGGAAATCCAGATGGCAGTGAGTATCAACTAACATCTATTCGCGGGAACAACGGCTCACCCTTCTCTACGTGATCCGATTTTATCTGAGACATGATCTTTGAGGCGGCCTGAGGCATAAAAGGTGTCAATTCTAAAGCAACAGCGCGGATCGCCTTTATAAGGACAGCGATGAAATTTTCTATTTCCTTTATCTTATTTTCCTTTTTTAAGGCCCACGGTTTAGTCTCTTCAATGTATTTATTGCATATACCTATCAATTCCCATATAGACGAAAGAGCCGAGATAAAATCAAACCGATCCAAAGACTCATCCACACATGTTGCAAGTGTGTCTATTTTGGGCAAGATCTTCTCTCTGGCGAACGCGTCGCAAGATGCGGCATCAAAATCGGGTATCCTGCCTGCAAAATACTTCTCCGCCATGGTCAAAATCCTGTATATGAGGTTGCCCAGATCGTTGGCTAAATCGCCGTTAAAACGTTTGATGAGAGATTCTTTTGAAAAAACTCCGTCAAGCCCGAACGGTACCTCCCGCAGCAAGAAATACCGATACACATCTATGCCGAACTCATCAATGACATCCAGAGGATTTATCACATTGCCGAGGCTCTTAGACATCTTCTCGCTGCCTATCTGCCACCACCCGTGGGCAAAGACCATCCTTGGAGGGTTGAGGCCCGCGGCCTTAAGCATAATAGGCCAAAAAACAGCATGTTGCCGCAGGATATCCTTGCCTATAAGATGTATCACAACAGGCCAGAATTTTTCAAATCTAGCTTTATCTTGCGGAAATCCCAATGCGCTGACATAATTGATAAGCGCATCAAACCATACATATGTCACATGGTCCGCGCTGAAAGGCAGAGAAATACCCCAGCTCATCCTCGCGCGAGGCCGCGAGATACAAAGATCGTTCAACTTATTCTCTTCTAAAAAGGCCAGGACCTCATTGCGCCTTGAATCCGGACATATAAAATCAGGGTTGTCCCTGATATACTGCAGCAGCCAGTCCTGATAGGCCGAGATCTTAAAAAAGTAATTGAATTCCTTTATATTCTCAACAGGCCGCTTGCAATCAGGGCAAAGATCACCAATAGCCTGCTTCTGGGTCCAAAATACTTCACAGGGTACGCAATAAAGCCCCTCGTATTCACCCTGATAAAGGTCGCCTTTATCGTAAAGCACCTGCAGAAAATACTGCACGGCCTTGATATGCCGCTCCTCGGTAGTACGTATAAAATCATCATAGGTTATATCAAGTTTATTCCACATCTCTTTGAAACGCGGGATTATCAGGTCTACGAACTCACCCGGCGGCAGCCCTTTTTCTTGGGCTGCTTTTAAGACCTTCTGGCCGTGTTCATCGGTGCCTGTCAGGAAAAAAACATCATAACCGCGCTCCCTCTTATGACGGGATAAACAATCCGCCGCTATAGTCGTATACGAATGCCCGATATGAGGAAGGCCGTTCACATAATAAATAGGCGTTGTAATATAAAAAGTTTTTTTCATCTTTCGCTTATTTCTTATAACTCATTTCAACGAATTTTCCGTCTTCTAACACGACAGTAGCCGTTCTTTTAAATACATTCACGGAAATGACCTTGCCGCGGCCTTCGGGTATTTCCACGCGCTCGCCCTCTCGCGGCAGGCCACGCGTCATCTCTTTGTAACATTTATGTTCATAGGAAAGGCAGCACATGAGCCTACCGCACAAACCGGATATTTTCGGAGGATTCAAAGAGAGGTTCTGGTCTTTGGCCATCTTTATGGTCACAGGTTCAAAATCTTTTAAAAACCGGCAGCAGCATAATTCGCGGCCGCAGGGCCCGAAACCGCCCAGCATCTTAGCCTCATCCCGCACGCCTATCTGGCGCAGCTCTATCCGCGCCTTAAATATCTTCGCCAAGTCCTTTACCAATTCCCTGAAGTCAACGCGGCCCTCGGCGGTAAAATAAAAAAGTATCTTGGAGCGGTCAAAGGCATATTCAGAACCAACCAATTTCATCTCAAGTTTATGGTCGCGTATCTTCTGCGAACACGTAATTGAGGCCTCGTGCGCTTTTTTACGGTTATCGTCTATCTGTTTACGGTCGGCGTCGCAAGCTAAACGCAAAACCTTCTTTATTGACTCGTCCATCTTTTCTGCCAACACCGGTTCCGCCAACACCTGGCCGTAATCTATGCCGCGCTCCACCTCTAATATGACGAAATCGCCGCTTTTCAAAATCAGGCCGGAAGCAGAGTAACACAAGGCGCTACCCATATCCCTCAATCTTACCTGAACGATCACTTCCATAATTCAACCCTCAACTTTGTCAGCGCAATGCGCGCGTTCGCGTTCCGCTTTAAATCCCGCGCCGCGTCAGCAATACTATCAAGCCGCTCTTCAAGCCCGGCAAAAGAAAAAGAACGCGCGTCACGCATTATATCGTCTTTTTTATCTACGTTGATGAGGCTTCTTGACCCGGTCTTTGCCAAAAGCAGGTCCCTGAACCATGAAGAAAGGACAAATAAGGCCTCTTGGATATTCTCCTGCCTGTCTTGCCTTTCTTTTGAAGACAGGTCCAGGAGCCCATCTAAACCGCAATTCCTGTCTAACGCGTTCTTTATCAGATCATTCTTCCTTGAAAACAGGCCGTCTTCATGAAACTTTAAAGCCGACCCCAGGCTCCCGTCAGACATCAGGGACAAATACGTTGCTGCCTCAGGAGACGCACCCCATTGTTTCATGAGGATGGATTCTATTACTTCTTGTTTTAAAGATGAAAAAACTACCCTCTGGCAGCGAGAAGCGATAGTGGGCAAAACGCTTCTTAAGGTATCGGCTATAAGTATAATGACTGTGTTTGCCGTGGGTTCTTCCAGAGTCTTTAAAAGTGCGTTTGAAGATTCATCGTTTAAAGCCCCAGCTTGTGTAATAATAAGGATCTTGAACGACGACTCAAACCCTCTTAAGCTAAGACGCCGGCAAGCCTCTCTGATAGCGTCTATTTTTATAAACTGGCCTTCGGTTAAAACTTCCTGTATATCGGGGTGATTAGACCCCCCCGCCTTAAGGCAGGAAACACAGCTCTCACACGGCTCATGAGCCAAAGGGCTTTCGCAAAGAAGAAGCTTGGCAAAATTCAAAGCAGTCTTTCTCTTGCCTATGCCCTCAGGGCCTACAAATACGTACGCATGCGCGATGCGGCCTGAACTAAAGGCCGCTTTTAAAAAAGCTGTAGCGCTTTCTTGTCCGATGACGTCTTTAAAAGACATTTGTCGACCATCTCCCTGATCTTTGCCTGAGTAACACTTATATCCTCTGCTACTCTTATAATCTTTATTCTCCGGGGCTCGAGCCCGGCCAACATAAAATACCCACGCCTGACGCGGCTATGGAACGCGTCCGGCCGCAGCTCTATCCTGTCGGGCGATTTATGATGTTTTAAGTTTTCGTAACTTGTCCGGGAGTCCAGGAGAAAAGTCATGTCCGGTTTTATGCCCCCTGTCGCCAGACTGCATATTATTTTAATAGTTGCTATCTCTAAGCCGCAGCCAAAACCCTGATAAGCCAGCGTAGAATCGCCGAACCGGTCGCAGAGTACGATACATCCCTTTTTTAACGCCGGCCTTATCCGCTCCTCTACCAATTGCGCCCGTGATGCCACATACAGGAGCATCTCCGTCATGGAGGACATGTCCGCATGCCTCTTGTCTAAAAGCAGCTTGCGTATCTTCTCGCCTATTTTAGTAGAACCCGGCTCCCGGATAAATATCGCATTATAGCCCCTGCTCTTCAAATAAGCGCTCAGAAGTTTGGCCTGCGTGCTCTTGCCGCTTTTTTCAGGCCCTTCAAAAGTGATCAATCTGCCAAATAATTTTTTTGTCACTATGACTTTTCCTTATCTTCCACTTTTATGCCTCGCCGCTTAAGAAGATCGCGGATCTCATCGGCTTTCTTGAAATCTTTTTCACACCTTGCTTTTCTGCGTTCCTCTAACAAGTTCTCGATGTCGGAAACATCAAGACCCGCTGCTGAAGGGTCTATGAATTTTATCCGCACAGCGGAAGATATGTCCTTTGCGTTATCAAACGTCTTTAGACGCAACCCCAGAACTCTTGCCAGCTCTGTCAAAACTTCAGAGGTATATACGGCCGCCGCATTGGTATCACTGCCAAGAAGATACTTATTCCCTAAAGCGAGCAACTCAAAGATAACCGCCAGGGCTTTGGCCGTATTGAAATCATCGTCCATGGCAGACTCAAATTTCTGCCTGAGGGCATCCGCTTCCTTCTGCGCTACAGCTGCCGTATCATTTTTTAAAACAGCTATTTTGTATAAAAACTCTTCTATTTTCTCGTAAGCCTTTTTCGTCTGATCAAGGCCGCAATAGGTAAAATCCATAGGAGAACCATAGTGCGCGGTCAGGAAAAATAACTTTAAGACATTGGGCTCATATTTTTTTAAGATTGCCTGGATAGTAACAAAATTCCCCAGCGACTTGGACATCTTCTTGCCATCTATGGTAAGGAGTCCGTGGTGGATCCAATACTTGGCGAATTTTTTACCGGTCAGCGCCTCGGCCTGGGCTATTTCGTTCTCATGGTGAGGAAAGATAAGATCCCTTCCGCCCGCGTGGATATCCATGGTCTGCGTCCTTAAAAATCTCATGCTCATAGTTGAGCATTCAATATGCCAGCCGGGCCGCCCAATACCCCATGGGCTCTTCCAGGAAGGTTCGCCCTCCCCGGACTTTTTCCAAAGGGCGAAATCCAAAGGATCCTTCTTTTTATCGTCTTTCTCTATGCGCACGGCTGTCAGCATTTCATCCATGGCCTGCCCTGAGAGCCGGCCGTAATCCGAAAAAGAACGCACTGAAAAATAGACATCGCCATCCACATCATAAGCGTTTCCCTTTTCTATCAACTGTTTAATATGATCTACCATGTAATGGACATTTTCCGTTGCCAGAGGTTCAAAATCAGCCTTGTCTATCTCAAGCGCCGCCAGATCACGGTAATAATTCTTGATGTAACGCTCCCTGGTATATTCAAAACTGACGCCATCTTGCCTGGCACGATTGATTATCTTATCGTCCACGTCAGTGATATTCCTGACAAGCTTGACTTTAAAACCCCTATATTCCATATATTTCTTAAGACAGTCAAAGATAAAAAGGCTGCGCGCGTGGCCTACGTGGCAATCGTCATAGACCGTGACACCGCAGGTATACATCCTGACTTCCTTAGGTGTCATGGGAATGAACTCTTCCTTTTTCTTTGACAGGGTATTCTGAATGAATATCGTCATTTATCTTTTCTTTCAAGTTTCGCGATACGCTCTTCTAATTCCTCTAAAGATTGTTTTAACGGGTCAAGGACGTGGATATGGTCAAGTTCTGTGTCAATTTTCCTACCGTCCTGTTTGGTGATGCGTCCGGGCACGCCCACCACAGTGGAATTATGAGGAACGTCCTTGACGACTACGGCATTAGCGCCTATATAAGAATTATCGCCTATGGTTATATTGCCCAATATCTTGGCGCCCGTTCCTATGACCACATTATCGCCTATATTAGGGTGCCTCTTGCCTTTCTCTTTGCCCGTGCCGCCTAAGGTCACACCCTGATAAAGAGTCACGTTCTTGCCGACCACAGCTGTTTCGCCTATTACGACGCCCATGCCATGGTCAATAAAAAGCCCTTCGTTGATCTGCGCCCCCGGATGGATCTCTATGCCCGTCAGGAACCTGGCTAATTGCGATAAAAACCTGGGCAAAAGCGGGATCCTTAATTTAAATAACGGACGAGATATTCTGTGCAGCACAATAGCATGGAGCCCCGAATACAAAAGGACGACTTCCAGATAACTCCTGGCAGCCGGGTCCCGGTCAAATATGGCATCTATCTCTTTCCTGAAAGCCGTCAATAGAAGGATGATCCAGGCAAGAATAGCTATCACAAAAAACATGAATACGTCAAATAAACAAATCATAATAGCCTCCTAATTAGCTTTTATTTCACCTATCTGCAAATGAATTACCATATACAAAGTCGGTGGCTTCTCAAAAGAAAAAATTGGTTGGGCGTAGGCGACTTCAAAGGAGAGCATAAAATTCGGCGGCGTGTTTTAAACGCAAAAATGCACTGTTTGAGCTGTTACCATAGTGTCTTATTCTAAGGCGAGTTGTGCATTTTTAGCCGAATTTTGTGCGGTGCGTAAGCACTCCTTTGACTGGAGCCGCAGCCTAAGCAATTTTTTCAAAGAACACAAGGATACTTATTTAATCTTTTCAATCAAAACAACAGCATAAGCTGCCGCTGCCTGGCCTCTGCCGATAGCGCCCACGCCTTCGTGCGTTGTAGCCTTGACAGAAACCGCATCTTGAGTTACTTTTAAGATCCCGGCGATATTGTCTTTCATCTTTGCCTTAAAAGGCGATATCTTGGGGCGCTCCAGAAGCAGCATCACGTCAACGTTGACTACCTTATAA
Source organism: Candidatus Omnitrophota bacterium (assembly GCA_038068755.1). GTDB lineage: Bacteria > Omnitrophota > Gorgyraeia > Velamenicoccales > Velamenicoccaceae > Phelpsiimicrobium. The sequence continues at coordinate 7,056 of JBBTLH010000090.1, read as the reverse complement.
GACTTATTTCGCAGGATAATTCCGACTTTTTTCAATATCCTTGAGCTTGAAATATCCTTATACCCGTCACTGGAGTCCGGAAAATGTTTTCCGATATCATCCTCCCCCATCGCGCCCAAAAGCGCGTCGCAAACAGCGTGAAGTACGACATCCGCGTCCGAATGTCCGAGGAGTCCCCTGGTAAAAGGGATATGAACGCCGCCAAGAAAAAGTTTCCTGCCGGGTGAGAACCTATGGATATCATACCCAATGCCTACTCTACATGCCGTCATTCTATCGCCTTTATGCTTGTTAGAGCTTCGGCAAAAACCAAGTCTTCCTGAGTAGTTATCTTGATATTAAAATAAGACCCCATGACCACATGCACCTTCTTGCCCATAAGCTCTACGAGTGTGGCATCATCCGGCACGGAGTGCGAGCTCGCCCGAAGATAGGCCTTCTGTATCAACTCGCGGTCAAAGGCCTGAGGCGTCTGTATCTCCCAGAGATATTCGCGCTTTAGAGTCTCCTCAACCACGTACCCTGTGTCTACCTTCTTTATGGTAGATTTTACAGGCACGCCCAAAATAGCGGCCCCTGACGCAAAAGCCTCCTCAATGACGCGCCTGATAGAACCCTCGTCCACAAATGGCCGCACACCGTCGTGTATAACGACAAGCTTTGTCTTTGAATCCACGACTTCAAGGCCGTTGCGCACAGATTCTTTTCTGGTGGCCCCGCCTGCGATAACGCGCGCTACTTTAGATATCTTGTATTCCTTGACAAATTGACGCGCCTTTTGGAGGCCTTCCTTATTAAATACGAGGACGATCTCATCTATTAAAGGATGGGCCTGCAAGACTTCCAGAGTATAGATGATGACAGGCTTACTTCTGATCTCAACAAGGGGTTTTGCGAGGTCAAGGTTCATCCTCGCGCCTAACCCTGCTGCCGGCACAATAGCTGTGACTTTTGCCCCATGGATCATTTGCTTGTATGACTCTCCGGCTTGGCAAAGACCATCCTGCCCGCCTGTGTCTGAAGCACAGATGTGATCACCACGCGAATGGATTGATTGATGTAACGCCGCGCGTCTTCCACCACGATCAACGTGCCGTCTTCAAAATAAGCTATGGCCTGATTATGCTCCTTGCCTTCCTTCATGGGCTTGACTTCAATCATCTCACCCGGCAATACGACGGATTTTAAAGCGTTAGCCAATTCATTAATGTTGAGCACCTTGACGCCCTGGAGCTCTGAGATACGATTGAGATTGAAATCAACGGTAAAGATCTTTGCCTCAAGAAGCTTAGCCAACAAAACAAGCTTGGCATCAACGTCGCGCGTATCAGGAAAATCCTCTTCGTGGACCACAAGGTTAAAACGCGGGTCTGCTTGTATGATATGCAATATATCAAGCCCTCGCCTTCCGCGTTGGCGTTTGATACTATCCGAGGAATCCGCAATACCCTGCAGCTCTTTTAATACAAACCGCGGGACTACTAAGCGCGCTTCAATAAACGACGTCTTTAAAATGTCAATGACCCTGCCGTCAATGATCGCACTCGTGTCCAGGATAATCGCATCAGTCTTTTCATCCTGCCTACGGAACTTTACGTAAGGGATGATCAGGTTGAATTCATCGCGGCCGCGCAGCGCTATCGCCATACCGAGATATGAAAAAGAAAGGGTCAACAGATATGCTGTGATATCCTTCATGGATTTATCCAGAGGGAAAACGGCAAAAAGGGCCGCAGTCATCATCTTGGCTATGACCAGCCCGAGCAAAAGTCCGAATACGGCGCTGGATAGGCCGCGGACAGAAATGCCGCGCATGCCGGCCTCAAGGATGATTAGCAAAAACCCGAAAATAAAACCGCCCAAAGAAGCCCACAGGATGTTGAGATTATTAACATCGCCTACCTGATAACCCACCAGCGTGCAACAAATAAGAAAAAGTATCCGGACAAATAACATCGTCATCTTCATAAATTTCCCCCCCATAAATTATTAAAAGCGCCTCTAAGATCATCTACAGGCAAGAGCTTCATCTGCCCAAGCTCCATAGATCTCACCGTCTCATAATTTGATCTTGGCAAAATACATTTTTTAAAACCCAGCTTCCTAGATTCGTTGACGCGCATCGTGATATTCGCAACACTTCTGGCTTCAGCGGCCAATCCGATCTCACCTAAGGCCACCGTATCAAAGCCGATTATCTTATCAAGACAACTTGAGCTAATAGCGAGACAGACGGCCATATCAACGGCAGGATCTTCTATTTTCATGCCTCCTACGACATTGACAAAAACGTCCTTATCAAATAATTTTAAAGAAAGCCTTTTCTCTAACACAGCCGCCAACAGGCTAAGACGGTTATAATCAATACCCTGGGTTTTGCGGCGCGTCACGCCGAAATTCGCCTTGGTCACGAGCGCCTGGACCTCAATAAGTATAGGCCTGCTACCCTCAAGTATCGGTACAACGACACTGCCTGATGCCTCGCAAGGCCGCTGGGCTAAGAATATATCCGAAGGGTTCTTTACTTCTATGAGCCCTTCTTGAGTCATCTCAAAAACACCTATTTCGTTCGTTGAGCCGAACCTGTTTTTGATAGCCCTAAGCACCCTATAATTTGAAAACCTCTCTCCCTCAAAATAAAGGACCGTGTCAACGATATGTTCCAGTACCCTTGGGCCTGCCAACGTCCCTTCTTTAGTTACATGCCCTATTAAAAATACGGAAATACCGCTCTGTTTTGCTAACTGCGTCAATATATTTGCGCATTCTCGCACCTGGCTGACTGAACCCGCGCTGGAAGAAAGAGACGGAGTATACACCACCTGGATGGAATCAATTACCACCACGTCAGGAAGAAACTTTTTTATAAACCCTAAGACGACATCTATATCCGTCGCATTAACTATGTATAGCGATTCCGTAGGTTTTGCCCCGAGCCTGTCGGCGCGTAACTTAGTCTGTTGGACAGACTCCTCCCCTGACACATAAAGTACTTTTTTGCCTTTCTGGGCTAATCGATGGCTGAGTTGCAAAGATATCGTGGACTTGCCTATACCAGGGTCTCCTCCTATCAATACCACTGACCCCTTGACAATACCTGAGCCTAACACCCGATCCAGCTCAGCTATATCAATGCTCGTCCTATCTTCTTTCAAGAACTTGACGCTGGAAAGAAGCACAGGCTCCTGATAATGCCCTACTCCTGCGGAACGCGGCTTAGCGCTTACCTCTTCTTCCACAAAAGTATTCCAGCTTGAGCAATCCGGACACTTGCCTGACCACTTCGGTGAGCTAAAACCGCAACTCTGGCATATAAACGCTATTTTAGTTTTTTGAATAATTTTCGACATTAAATTTCAGAGATCTGATAAACCCAAATTTTGCACTGGCAAAATTTTATTCTTTCATGATTAACCTGAATATTAATAAGATTTGGTTATGTTATTCAGTAGCATAAAGAGGCATATTATGAGTGAAAAGTTTTTGAAAAAGTCTTTGGCAAAAACTGTTTGAGTCCGTCATGGCGAAAGCCGACGGACGAGTTGTTTATGCCTTTTTTCAGAAACTTTTTACGAATGCCGAGCGTATGAATAACATAAGCAAAAGCTTATCCATTTTCTTATTACTGCGCCTCTCTGGGCCTAAACAATAACTTCCAGGGGTGTTTTTTTAAGTCAGCGAACATCTCTTCAATATCCGTATAAAGCCTATCATCAGTGAATAATTTACCTACTGTGCCTTTACCTTCATTTATGTTCTTCAATATAGGATTCAATGTATCTATAGTTTCCTTTAAGCTGCCCATCATGGACTTAGCCTGCAAGGCTATATCCTTCGCCAAGTCCGTCACTTCCTGAACGGAAGTCGGGTCTTCGCCTAAAAGATAACCTTCCTCGGATAAAACGTATCTGAAATCTGTGCCGGGTATGACCTCCAGGTATTTTTCTCCCATGAGGCCAAGCGTGTTGACCCAGGCGCGGGAATCCCTGGGTATCACTGTATCAACATCCATATAGGCCTTGATGATCACCTTTGAGCGGCCCTTGCTGTCATAGGTCAGTCTTATCTCTTTGACCTCTCCTTTGTCAACTCCGGCCACGCGCACCGGCGCTCCCACCTTGATACCGTTAGCAAAGCCAAAGATCACTTTAATGTTATATCCGACCCTCATCAGTTTGGAACCGCCGATCAAAAGCACAAACCAGGCCAGGACAACAAGGCCGATAAAGATGAATATGCCGACTTTCAATTCCAGAGCTTTGGACTTATCAGCCATAGAGCCTCTCCTGTTTAGTCTATATTCTTTATAATAGAACTCTGCCCCTCGGTGATAGGGCCGTGCGCGGCACCAGTAATAAATTGGTGCACATATGGATTATGGGAATACCTGATCTCATCAGGCGTGCCTTCGGCGATTATCTTACCATCATAAAGCATGGCTATTCGGTCTGCCACTTTATAGGCGCTGCGCATATCATGCGTGACAACTATAGACGTGACTTTCAGTTTATCGTGAAGCTCATCTATCAAAAGATTGATGGCGTCGGCGGTTATGGGGTCCACGCCGGTTGTCGGTTCATCGTAAAGGATGATCTTGGGCCGCGTGCAGATGGCGCGCGCGAGCGCCACGCGCTTTTTCATGCCGCCGCTAAGATCCGCCGGCATATACTTCTCAACACCATAAAGCCCTACAAGCGCGAGTGATTCCTTGATGCGCTTATCTATCTCGTCCTGAGGGATACTCATATGCTCATGTAAAATAAATCCGACATTTTCGCCCACTGTCAAAGAATCAAAAAGCGCGCCACCCTGAAAAACCAGGCCTATCTGCATATGCAGTTCATTAAGTTCTTTTCCTTTTATTGAAAGAACGTCTTTGCCATCAACGCGGACCGCGCCCGCATCCGGTTCTATAAGACGGACTATATGTTTTAAAGTAACGCTCTTGCCTACACCGGACCTGCCGATTATGACCTTCGTCTCGCCTTCCTCAACCGTCAATGACATGCGGTCCAAAACCTGTTTTCCACCCAGATTTTTTGAAACATCCATCAACTCTATCATTGCCATATTCTATCAGCTCCAGAAAAAATAAAATAATGCCGTAAAGAAGCAATCCGCGGCAATGATCATAATAAAAGTATTGACCACTGACCTTGTAGTCGCTTTCCCTACACCTTCAGCCCCGCCCCTTACGTTTAAGCCCTCATAACATGCGATAATGGCTATGATCATGCCGAAAAATATGGTCTTGATAAGGCCTGTAAAAATATCTTTATAGACTAACGTCTGGAACGTCATGTTCATATATAAACTGGAACGGATGCTTAAATGATATACACCTATCAGATACCCTCCAAAGATACCTATGGCATTGGCAAAAAGCGTCAATATGGGCATCATGATAGTCAGGCTCAGATAACGAGGCACGACCAGATATTTTATTGGATTAGAGCCCAGGGTGGCAAGCGCGTCAACCTGTTCAGTGACCGTCATGGTGCCCAATTCAGCGGTGATGCCAGCGCCGCAGCGGCCGGCCACTATAAGCGCCGTGATGACAGGGCCTAATTCGCGCGTCAGCGACCCAGCGACAAGGCTGGCGATAGAGATCTCAGAAGACATCGTCTGCATGATGTAAGCGGTCTGAAGGGCTAAGATCATGCCGATGAAGAACGAGACGAGCGAAACAATGGGCAGGGAGTCCACGCCAATCTTCTTGGCTTGTTCAAAAATGCGCCTGACACCAAGCGGTTGTCCGTGGATAAGGGAAAGCGTTTGAAAAGTCAGGCTGAGGAGCCCGCCGAAAAAATAGACAAACGTCGTCACCTTTTCGCCGAGCGCGATATAAAAACGTTTCTTGAACAAAAACATCTTGAGCACCATAATGTACTATTTCAGCGAAATCCCGCTCACCCAGAAATTTCTATTTAAGAAATTTCGGGTACTTCAGTCCCGGAAATCCTTTTGGATTTCTCGGGGCAAGCGGGAAATTCCATTACTGCGAAGCGGTTAGGCATCAGTATCTTTTATTGAATCGTAAGCTCTTCTTTGTCTTTTAGGCGTGTAACCTTGATGTGTAAGCCTTCTTTTGCCCTGCCGGCTATGATCTCTTCAGCCAAAGGGTCTTCCACATAACGCTGAATAGTCCGCTTAAGCGGCCTGGCTCCGAAAACAGGGTCAAAACCTTTCTCTATAAGGAAGTCTTTGGCCGCCTGGTCTAACTCCAGCGTCACCTTCTGTTCCCCGAGTCTGTCCTGCACTTCTTTTATTTCTATCTCAACGATATTATTAAGGTCTTCTTTCTCAAGAGGGTGAAAGACGATCACGTCGTCTATTCTGTTCAAGAACTCCGGCTTGAAAGTCCGCTTGACCTCTTCAAGAAGTTTCTCCTTCATCTGCTGATAGTTCATACCAGAGGACTGGGCCTTGAACCCGAGAGAACCTTGTTTACGCAGTATCTCAGCACCCACGTTGGAAGTCATGATGATGATGCAATTCCTGAAATCAACTTTTCTGCCAAAACTGTCTGTGAGCCTTCCGTCTTCCAAGACCTGAAGTAAGATATTAAAGACATCAGGATGCGCCTTTTCAATCTCATCCAAAAGGATCACCGCATAAGGCCTGCGGCGTATCTTTTCCGTCAGCTGCCCGCCCTCCTCATACCCGACGTATCCGGGAGGCGCTCCTACGAGCCTTGAAACATTGAACTTCTCCATATATTCCGACATATCCAACTGCACTAAAGCATTTTCATCCCCGAACATGAATTCAGCCAATGCCCTGCCCAATAAAGTTTTGCCTACCCCTGTAGGCCCTAAAAAGATGAACGACCCTATAGGCCTGCGCGGGTCCTTGATGCCTGCGCGCGAACGCCTCACAGAATTGGCGATCGCTTTTATGGCTTCTCTCTGGCCTACGACTCGCTTAGTGATATCTTGCTCTATCTTTAATAGCTTCTCGCCTTCTTTCTGTTCAAGTTTGACAATAGGAATGCCTGTGATTTTTGAGACGATGGTCGCGATATCTTCTTCAGTGATCTGGGGCCTTGCTTTTACC
>JBBTLH010000089.1:0-6987 GCA_038068755.1 Candidatus Omnitrophota bacterium | reverse complement strand
CGTAAGAAAATTTTTGGATAATAAGATCTATTGAATGACGCAAAAGTAATGGAAGGTTCTTTAAGCCCACAATCAGGAACTTTTTGGCAAAAGTCTGCAAGGAGTTAGGGCAAGCGAAGTGCCCGACACAATGTCGGGCGAAACGAGCGAGCCCTAAACCGCAGCAGACGGCAAAAAGTTCCGTGGGCAAAGAAGTTTCCATTGGTTTTGCGTAACCTAATAGCTGTTTATCGCAGGCCCTCTTGAAAAAAATACAATCCTTTATCTTGAAGATCAGCATCACATTGTGTTTGCTGATTTTTTTGTTTGGGAAGACGGATCTTGGCGCGCTTTTTGTCGTCGCGCGGCATGCCGATATTCCTAAGATGCTCCTGGCTTTCTTTTTATTTATTTTTTTAAATTTTTTGGTCGTATTGCGCTGGCGCCTTCTTTTAAAAGGTTTAGGGATACCCGTGTCTTTTGCGCGCCTGGTGTCTTCTTATATGGCGTCGCTATTTTTTAATCTCGTTTTGCCCGGCACCGTAGGAGGAGATGTGGTCAGGACCATGGATATTGCCGGCCATACCAAGACTCATTCCAGCGGTATCCTTGCCACTGTTATCCTGGACAGGGTAGCCGGATTTTTTGGACTTTTTACTGTTTTAGCGTGCGCGCTCGTTTTCGGTTACGGTGTCTTGGGCGAGGAGAACATATTCTTAGTCGCGCTTATTTTGTTGTTGATAATGGTTTTTTGCGCCGGCATTATGTTTTCAGGCAGGTTTTTTAAGGCTGTCTTTGGTTTTTTACCTTTTGTAAAATTTAAGGATTATCTCCAAAAGATCCACCAGGCCACGCGCAGCTTTAAGCATAAGACGGGTATTCTCGCCGGGGCGTGGTGCTTATCCGTTATCATACAGGCAGGGTTGTCCGTTCTGTATTATTTCTTCGCGCAGGCGATCGGCCTGGACATGAAGTTTATTTATTTTTTACTTTTTGTTCCGGTGATAACTGTTTTTTCCGTTATCCCCATTTCCCTGGGCGGGCTCGGTGTCAGGGACGCGGCCTGCGTTGCTATCTTTACCAAAGCCGGGGTCGCGGCTGAAAAGGCCTTGTGGCTGTCGCTATCCAATTTCGGTTTTATGTTAGTGCTGGGGGTTTTGGGGGGAGTCATCTATGTCTTTAACTTATATCGTAGACGGATATAATCTTATCAAGCGCACGCCCTGTTTTGACCACGATGTACTGAGGAGCGCGCGCTCTGCCCTTTTTTCCTATTTGGAAGTGTTTCGGCCGCACGGTTCCTTAAAAAACAAGTTGGTAGTAGTCTTTGACAGCAAGGGTGATTGTTTCGATTACCGGGAGGAGCATTCTTTTGAGGTGGCCTTTACCAATGGAGAAACAGCGGACGATAAGATAAAGTCCATCGTATCACTAAGTAGCCAACCCAGGGGGATTGTTGTCGTCACAGATGACAAGCAGCTAAAATCGGCAGTGCGCTCTTGCGGCGCGCGGGTCATGGCTTGCGCTGAATTCTTAAAAAAAGGAAGATCGCCGGAAGAAAAACAGGCAGGGTTTTTTAATGCCGGGGAACTTGACGGAAAAGGCGCCTTGAACATAGTCCAAAAAGAAAAGATCACTGAGGAGTTGGGCAGGATATGGCTAAAGAAAAAGTGAAAATTATGACACCCGGCGCGCGTATTATGTTAAGCGCCTGTCTGGCCGGCATCAATTGCGTTTACGACGGGACGAACAAGTTCAATCCGGTTTTTGCCCGCCTGTATAAGTCGGGTGAGGCTATCGTGTTCTGCCCCGAAGTCTTGGGCGGCCTAAAGATACCCCACAGCCCATCGGAGATCGTGGGAGGGGATGGGTTTGCTGTGCTGGAGGCTCGCGCGAAAGTATTATCCAAAGACGGCAAGGACGTGACCTCGTTTTTCATAAAGGGCGCAGAAAATGTTTTAGCCCTTGCCAAGAAACATAATATAAATAAGGTGATCCTAAAGTCAAAGAGCCCGTCGTGCGGCTGCGGTTTTATCTATGACGGTACGTTTACTAAAAAACTTATTCCCGGCTACGGCGTCACAGTCGCGCTTTTGAAGAAGAACGGGATAGAAGTGGTTAGTGATGAGGAATAATTTTTATGGCTAGAAAAACAGCAGGCGATTACTGGATTAAGTTTCTAGGGACGGCAGGAGCGCGTTTCGTAATGATAAAACAGCTGCGCGCTTCAGGAGGGCTGTGGCTTAAGTCAGGCCCAAATAATGTCTTGATAGATCCCGGGCCCGGAAGTATCGTGCGCTGCGCGGCTTCAAGGCCTAAATTGGATCCGGCTAAATTAAATGCCATTATCTTGACGCATCGCCATCTGGATCACGTCAATGACGCCAATGTCATGATAGAGGCCATGACAGAGGGCGGCTTTAAGAAGAGAGGTGTTGTTTTTCTGCCGGAGGACGCGATAAGCTACGACGCTGTAATACTTAAACATACTCAAGGTTATGCAGGAAAAATAGAACTATTGAAAGAGAGCCAGAAGTATGAAATAGGGGAACTTTCTTTTGAGACGACTCCTAAATTGCGCCACCCCTGTGAGACTTACGGATTGAAGTTTTCCTTAAACGGCACCACGGTGTCGCTTTTATCGGATACGGAATACTTCAAAGGCATTGAAGAATATTTTAGGACGGACGTCCTTATAATCAACGTTGTATTTTTTGAGCCTCACCCGGGTGTCCAGCATTTAAGTTTTGACGATGCTAAAAAGATTATAGCTGAAATAAAGCCCAAGAAGGCTATCCTGACGCATTTTGGCATGACTATGATCAAGGCTAACCCGCATTTTTTGGCTAAAAGGCTTTCTTGGGAGACCGGTATGGACGTCATGGCTGCTTCCGACGGCATGAGTATAAGTTTTTAGTTGACTTAATCCTTCAGGCGTGATATTTAAAGGAGTATACTTATGGCTAAATTTATCTTCGTTACAGGCGGTGTTGTTTCAAGCCTCGGCAAGGGCATAGCTTGCGCGTCTATAGGCAAGATATTGGAGGCCAGGGGCCTAAAGGTGGCGTTGGTCAAGTGCGACCCATACATCAACGTGGACCCAGGCACCATGAATCCTTTCCAGCACGGCGAAGTCTACGTCACCGATGACGGCGCCGAGACTGACCTTGACCTTGGGCATTACGAGCGGTTTACCAATGTCAAGTTATCGCGAGATAACAATATCACCACAGGTAAGATCTATTTTTCTGTTATCGCGAAAGAACGCCGGGGAGATTATCTGGGCAAGACTGTCCAGGTCGTGCCGCATATCACGGATGAGATAAAAAGCTCCCTTAAGAAATTGTCTTTAAGCGGCCATAATGACATTGTCATCGTTGAGATAGGAGGCACGGTCGGTGATATAGAGAGCTTGCCTTTTCTGGAAGCTGTCAGGCAGCTCACGCAGGAGATGGGTAGTTCTAATGCCATCAATATACATCTGACTCTCATTCCTTATATAAGGGCAGCTGAGGAGATCAAAACAAAGCCCACTCAGCATAGCGTAGGTAAGTTAAGGGAGATAGGTATCCAACCGGAGATCCTCCTTTGCCGCTCGGAAAAACCTATCTCAAAGGATATCAAACAGAAGATAGCGCTCTTTTGTAATGTAGGCGAAAATGCCGTTATTGAAGCTCTGGATGTCAAAAGCATTTACGAAGTGCCTCTTTTGTTTAAAAAGGACGGATTAGACGGCCTTATCCTGGGATTCCTGCGGCTTAAGTCAAAAAAATCCCATAAGGGAGATCTCAGGGAATGGAGCGAAAAGGTAGTAGGCGTCATAAAAAATCCAAAAAAATCATGCCGCATAGCGGTCGTCGGGAAATACATAACGCTTCAAGACGCATATAAATCTATTTATGAGGCGCTTATACACGGCGGCATAGCCAATGACTCAAGAGTTGAAGTCGTTAAAATAGATTCGGAGGATGTCAGGCCTCATGCGGCGTCTTCTCTTTTCAGGGGCGTTGACGGCATCCTGGTGCCCGGAGGGTTCGGTTATAGAGGCATTGAAGGAAAGATCAACGCTATTAAGTACGCCCGCAGTGAAAAGATACCTTATTTTGGTATTTGTTTGGGGATGCAGACGGCTGTTATGGAATTTGCCCGGAATGTCTGCGGCCTGAAAGGCGCTAACTCTACTGAATTTAACCGCATGACCGCTCATCCTGTAATCAGCTTATTAGATGAACAAAAGCATATTAACGCCAAGGGCGCGACTATGCGTTTAGGGGCTTATCCTGCGAGGCTCATAGCCGGGACGCACGCCCATGCCGCATACAAGAAAGGCCTTATCTGGGAGCGCCACAGGCATCGTTACGAATTCAATAAGGCCTATAAAGACATCCTGCTTAAGAAAGGTATGAAGATCTCCGGGATCTCGCCTAACGGCCTTCTTGTTGAGATAGTGGAGCTCAAAGACCATCCATGGTTCGTCGCCGTGCAATTCCATCCGGAATTTAAATCTAAACCGGACCGCGCCCATCCTCTTTTCAGAGAATTCATAAAAGCTGCCATTGCGGCAAAATGAGAGGTGTTATGAAGAACATACTTTTCTGCGGTATAGTTGTTTTTTCATTATTAGGCTGCAGTCAGCCTTTAAGGACGCTTATGGATGTGAGTTCAGAACAGAAGGCCCAGCAGAATTTTATCAAAATAGAGGAGGCGCGGTTTAAGGCTGTCTTGAGGGAAGCCAGGGCCGGACGCATTAAAAAAGGAACTGTCCGGGAAAGCATCGTCGCGCGCTACGGTGAGCCTGTTTTAAATACAGGGTCTTATTTTTTGTATCGCGGCCCGGTAGATTTTTTTGATTCTCCTAAGGTGTATCTGGATTTTGATGAAAAAGGTGCATTGATCGGAACGAGAATAGAGGAGCGCGATGTCCGGCCATAGCCATCTGTTGAAATTCGCAAAGATCCAGGATTATGATGCAAGGTATTCGGCTGATATCCATGACGATGTTTATTTTACCTTTCCTGTAGGGGCCATCCTTAATGCGGAACAGGAGCTACTCTCCGGGGCAAAAAAGGCAATGGCCTATTTTTCTATGGAGTACGGCCTGGCCACTAATGTCTACAATGTATTTAAGTCTGTCGCGCCGCTAAAGCCCCTCAATAAACTTTCAGATAACGATATTATTTCCAATGAACGCATAGCGGATTATCTTTTTTCTTTAAAGATAGACGCTGCTTTGGATCTCCCGATTTACAGCGGAGGCCTCGGCGTATTGGCAGGGGACACCATAAAAACAGCCGCTGATCTGAAAATGCCGATGGTCGCCGTAGGCATCCTATGGAACAAAGGATATTTTAAACAGAGATTTTGGTTTAAGTTCGGGCAGCTGCCTGAAGAGATGAACTGGGACCCAGCGTCTTTCCCAGGGCTTATCCCCCTGGAAAATAAGATAAAGCTTGAGCTAAAAGATAAGAATATTTATTTGAGATTGTGGAAGTATTACGTTTACAGCCGTACACAAGATCACGTGGTGCCTCTTATTCTCCTTGATTCAAACGTTGAAGAGAACGATGATGCGGATAGAAAGTTGACGGACAGGTTGTATAAGAGCGATGATATTGACGGACGCCTGCTTCAGCGCTTGATCTTAGGCATGGGTGGGATGAGGGCGTTAGAAGAACTCGGTTATCCTTTGAGCCTATATCATTTGAACGAAGGGCACGCGGCTTTCGCGTTTGTGCAGAAGGCAAGGAGTTTAAAGCCCGAAGATTATGATGCGGCTTCGCTTCACTTTGCCTACACTTGCCATACGCCTGTTCCGGCAGGTCACGACCGCTTCGCGCTCTCTGATCTTGAGCGTATCTTAAAGCCTGAAGATACCGAAGTAGTCAAGGCATTTGGCATGGAAGATGGGGCGTCGAATACGGTCAATCTGACCATCCTTGCCATGAATACATCCCGAAGCATCAATGCCGTATCAAAGAAACACGGCGAAGTTATGAAACTCCAGTTCCCGTCGTATAGGACGAAAATAAAATCCATAACCAACGGTATACATTTCGCGACATGGGTTTCCGAACCGATCTTGAATGCGTTGGACGGCTATGCCAATACATTGGGTGATTTTAGGAGCGATCCGACCCTTTTGACGGGTGCTGTGAAGTTAAAAGACGACGATAATTTTAGGCAGGCGCTTTGGCTGGCGCATCAGGAAAATAAAAGGAGACTCTCAGATTTTCTTGGCCACTGGAAGTTCAAAGAGGACGTCCTCACAATAGCCTGGGCAAGAAGAATAGCCGCTTACAAGAGGCCGAGCCTTATTTTCCAGGATATTGAACATTTAATAAAGCTCGCCCGTCGCATAGGGCCATTGCAGATCCTTTATGCAGGCAAAGCCCACCCTAATGATAACCTCGCCTTTACTTATATTAATGACATCATGAATACTATTGATAAGGCTGTCAGCGAAGACGGCTTAGTGAAGATCGTCATGCTTGAAAATTATGATATTTATATCGCGAAGTTCCTCGTTTCAAGCGTGGACATCTGGCTAAATAATCCGCTTCCGCCTTATGAAGCGTCTGGCACGAGCGGCATGAAGGCTATTGCTAACGGTGTTTTGCAGTTGAGTACCGTAGACGGCTGGGTGGCGGAGGTTGTTGACTCCGGCATCGGTAAGTTTTTCGGTTATCGTGACAAGAGCAGATCTTTTACGGATGGACTGGTATTGAGGCTGGATGAAGATTCCAAAGCGCTTTATAAGGCCCTTGAAGAGATGATGCACCTCTATTACAGAGAAAAAAATGGGCAAGCTTTTGATATCCGTTCTCCTTGGATTGATATGATGATTGCTTGTATTGTCCAGGCAGGGCATTTTAATACCACACGCATGGTGCAGGAATACATTACAAAAGTCTGGGATCTGTGAGAAAAACTGTTCTGGACACTTTGTCTCATTCGTTCGTTAACCATAGATTGAGTAGTTTAGTAATGTATGCTATAATAAAAAAAAAT
>JBBTLH010000088.1:10615-13326 GCA_038068755.1 Candidatus Omnitrophota bacterium | reverse complement strand
ACTATATACTATATACTATATACTATATACTATATACTATATACTATATACTATAAACTATATACTACGAATGTTCGAAGCCCTTTTCTATAAGAATATCGGCGATACGACAGTTCAGTGTTTTCTTTGCCCTCACTCCTGCGTGATCGGTGATAACAAGACAGGTTTTTGCGGCGTGCGCGCGAATAAAGGCGGAAAACTTTATACCGCTAATTATGGCCGTGTTTCTTCTGTGGCGTTAGACCCCATAGAGAAAAAACCCCTTTATCACTTTCATCCGGGTGCTTTTATACTTTCGGCAGGGAGCGTCGGCTGTAATCTTTCTTGTCTTTTTTGCCAGAATTGGAGCATTTCTAAAGAGGTCCAGTCGCCCACTGAGCCTATGGAGCCGCGGTCTTTAGTCAGCCGCGCGCAGAAATTAGATTCTTTCGGTATCGCCTATACGTATAATGAGCCTTTTATATGGTATGAATTTGTGCTTGAGACGGCGAAACTTGCCAAGTCCGCAGGCTTAAAAAACGTCCTCGTTACCAATGGTTATGTCAGCTCAGGGCCTTTGGCCGAGCTCCTGCCCTATATTGATGCGATGAACATTGACCTGAAATCTATCCGCGACGGATTTTATAAAAAGGTCTGCTCGGGCAGCGTCGGCCCTGTTCTGGAGACTATAAAGGCCTCCGCCAAGAATTGCCACGTTGAATTGACGAATTTGATAATCCCGGCGTTAAACGATACAGATGAGGAGCTTACCGAGCTTGTAGGCTGGATATATGATAATGTCGGCGAGCTTTGCCCGTTGCATTTTTCAAGGTATTTCCCCTGCTACAAGATGACCGAGCCCCCGACGCCGCTTTCTACTCTAAAGAGAGCAGAAGAGATCGCCAGAAAAAAACTAAAATACGTTTATTTGGGGAACGTCTAAACAGTCCTTGAATGAGACAAAGTGTACAGAACAGTTTGTCTCATTGGGCAATATTTTCTACAATATTTTCTTACTTGACTTTTGTATCGGGTACGAAGTTGATGAGGCGGGCCTGTTTTTTCAGGTTTTCGGAAAAGTCGTTAAACACTTTATTGCGTTTGTTCTCAAGCAGTTGTTTTGAGAAGTCGTCTTTTTCTTTTTTAAATTTTTCTTCGTCAAACGGTATGGTCTCCATAGATTTGATGTTGTAATAACCCTGTTCTAATTCTATTGGGTTTTCAGCCACTGCGTCTTTAGCGAGCTTGAAGGCCGCGTCTTTTAAGGGTTGGGCTAGCCCAAGTTCGGAGATATACCCTTCGTGGGCAAATAGCGGTGTTTCTTTGACAATCAGGCCGCTTTCCTGGGCGGCTTTTTCAAATGACAGGGATCTTGTCTTGATGCTGCTTAGGAACTCTTCTGAATTGTTAAGGGCTATCTCTTTGGATCTTTCACTTAAGAGCGCGTCTTTTGCTTTATCTTTTGCTTCCGTATACGCGGGAATGGAGGCTTCTTTTTTTTCTGCGGCCATAAAGACATAAGTCCCCCGGGGGGTCTCTACCACCTTGCTTAAGTTGCCGATGGGTAGATCAAAGAGGACCCCTGAAAGTTGGGGCATCCAACCTAATCCCGGGATAGGGTCTTCAAAGCCAAAAAGCCCCGTTTCTTTGACTTCAAGGTTTTCTTCTTTGGCTGCCGCGGCCAGGCCTTTGGTTTTGGCCAGCGCATAGGTCTTTGTCAGCTTTTCTTTTGTCTTTGTTTTTTCGTCTTCGGTGGCCCCTTCTTTGAATTCTATCCCGCAGTAACTTACGTTGATCTGGGGCGGAACCTTGAACTTTTCTTTTGATCTCTCGTAGTAGGCCTTGACCTCGTCTTCGGTTACCGAGACTTTGTCTTTGTAGCCCTTGACAGGAAAGAAGACGTATTTGACGCTGGTCTGCACGTTAATTTGTTCATATTCTTTTTTGATCTCTTCGTCGGATATTGTGACACCTTCCGTCACCTCTTTGAAGAGTTTTGCCATGGAGAGGTTTTCCCGCAGCTGTTCTTCAAAGGCCCTGGGCTGCATGTTCAATGAATACCTTAAAAATAGGTCATATGCCTGCTTGTCAAAGTTGTTATTTTTTTGTAAGAACGGCATATTGGTAAGAGTGGCTATGATTTCAGAGTCTGTCGCTTTTAGCCCGCGGCGCTTGGTCTCGTGAAGAAGGATGAGACGTTCCCAGGCGGCTTGCGTCGGATTGAAAAATGCCGCGGCTATCTCATTGGCCTTTTCGCCATACTGCATCTTCAACTGGGTGTTCCAGGCAAACATGGCTTGGCGGAAATCATCAAAACTCACCTTTTTGCCGAAAATGACCCCGGCGTAGTTAGGCGTCTTGTTCTTATCAATGGAGCTGGCAGAACCCCATATGACAAAAGCCGGGATGATTATGGCCGCCAGTACATAGAATATGCGCTTTGCGACCTTTTTCCTTCTTAGTAGTTTCAGCATAAGTGTTTCCTATTATACATGCCAATTTTTCCTTTACAAAGCAAATTTTAAAATGTATAATGCCCACGCCATGATAAAGAAAGAAGAGAAGAAATTAAAATTAGGTATACCTAAGGGCAGCTTAAGCGAAGCTACCATAAAGATGTTCGCCAAGGCGGGTTTTAACGTGGTTGTAAGCTCCCGTTCCTATATACCCACCATCAATGACGCTGAGATAGAACCTATCATGCTCAGGGCTCAGGAGATGTCCCGTTATGT
>JBBTLH010000088.1:6734-10605 GCA_038068755.1 Candidatus Omnitrophota bacterium | reverse complement strand
ATGTGGAAGACGGGGCCCTGGATTGCGGCATCACGGGTAATGATTGGATATTGGAGAACAAGTCAGAAGTCGCCAAGCTCGCTGATCTGGCTTATTCCAAACAGAGCATGAATCCTGTGCGCTGGGTTCTGGCCATACCTAATAACTCCGATATCAGATCCGTAAAAGACCTGGAAGGCAAAAGAATAGCCACTGAACTTGTTGAGGTCACAAAAGATTTTCTAAAAAAGAACAATGTCAAGGCGGACGTGGAATTCAGCTGGGGCGCGACCGAGGTCAAGGTGGCGGTAAAGCTGGTTGACGCTATAGTTGAACTGACGGAGACGGGTTCTAGCCTGCGCGCGCATAACTTAAAAGAGATAGCCACTATTTGCATTTCAACCACGCAGTTCATCGCCAACAAGAAAGCCTGTCGGGATGTATGGAAGAAAAAGAAGATGGAACAGATAATCCTTCTTTTAAAAGGCGCCATTGAGGCGGAAGGCAAGGTCGGGCTGAAAATGAATGTGCCGGCCGGGAGGCTTGACGATCTGTTAAAGTTGCTGCCTGCCTTGAAAAAGCCGACGATCTCAAGCTTATCGGATAAGAAGTGGGTAGCCGTTGAGATAGTAGTTGAAGAGCGCCTGGTGCGCGAGATGATCCCTGAGCTTAAAGAGGCAGGGGCCGAGGGCATTATTGAGTACGCTTTGAACAAGTTGATACAATAAGGGGTAAGATATGCCTTGCGGAAGAAAGAGAAAAAGAAGGAAGATCAAGACGCACAAAAGGAAAAAGATGCGTCGCAAACTCCGTCACCTCAAAAAGAGGGACTGGGGATGAGGCGCGCCTGCCGCAAACAAGTATTGGCGGGCTTTCTCGCGCGATTTTGATGTCCTGCAAAAAAAGATTAGCGCTGTTTTTGTGCAGCGGCGCGCTCGGTTTGATTTTGTGTTCGTGCGCCACGAACTCCTATAGCCTGTATCTAAAAGGGCTTTTGAGCGACAGGTCAGGCGACATTGAAGAAGCCGTCGCTTTTTATCGGAAAGCCCAGAGTCATGACGGCCTGGAGCCGGCATTCAACCTGCAGCTGGGGTTGGATTATATAAGGCTAAAGAAATTTAAAGAGGCTGTAGCCGAATTTGAGAAAGCTGTCAGCGTTTCACCAGATGATAATAATGCCCGCTATGTCCTCGCTCTGCTGTATGTGCAAGTTAATGATCTTAATAGGGCCTCTCAACACTACGAAAGCCTTCTCCAAAAGAACCTTAACGACAGGCGGACGAATATTCAGCTGAGACGTATTTTGTTTCAGCTATATTTTTTAGACAGGGATCTCATTAAAGCAAGAAAGCACTGCGTTGAGGTCCTGAAATTAGACCCGGTGGATGAGTCAGGCCTATATCTTTTGGCCATGATTGATAACGAGGAAGGCCGCATTGCCCTCTCCATTGATGGTTTTAAGAAAGTCTTGACATATTATCCTGAAAATGCCGATGCGATGAATTCTCTGGCCTACCTGTATGCCGAACAGGGCATAGAATTGGATAAGGCCATTGATCTGGCAGAGCGGGCTATAGAAAGTGAGCCGTCTAACGGCGCCTACTTAGACACTCTTGGTTGGATTTATTTTAAGACAGGCGAGACGGACAAAGCGATAGAGTTTTTAGAATCGGCTTCCAAGTTGATGCTTGACCCGGTTATCTTAAGGCATCTTAAAGAGGCCCGAACCAGGAAGCGAGACGATGTTAGACTTAAAGAAGATCAGGGAGTTGGAAGAAAAGGCCCGTGAGATCCGTCTTATGATAGTTGAGATGCTCGCAGAAGCCGGGTCTGGCCATCCAGGCGGTTCGCTTTCCAGCGCCGACATCCTGACGTGTTTATATTATTCGGTCATGAGGCACGACCCGAAAAATCCCAATTGGCCCGACAGGGACCGTTTTCATCTTTCTAAGGGGCATTGTTGCCCGGCGCTATACGCGGTCTTGGCGGAACAGGGATATTTTCCAAAAGCTGAATTGGCCAGATTGAGAAAGTTTGGAGCTATGCTCCAGGGCCATCCTGACAGGCATACGCCCGGCATAGAGGTCTGTAGCGGTTCGCTCGGGCAGGGCTTGTCTGTCGCTTTAGGCATGAGCCTGGCCGCTAAGTTAGACGACAAAGACTACAGGGTGTATTGCCTTTTGGGCGACGGAGAGATACAAGAAGGTAATATCTGGGAAGCGGCCATGGCCGCGGCCCATTACAAGGGCGATAATCTCTGCGCTGTTTTGGACTACAACGGTTTTCAGATAGACGGAAGAGTATCCGAAGTCATGGACATTGAGCCGTTGGCTGATAAGTGGCGCGCTTTCGGTTGGTATGTGCTGGAGATCGACGGCCACAATATGGAGGCCATTTATAAAGCTTTTTCTATAGCAAAGAATATCAAAGAGAAACCGACTATCATCATCGCCAAGACTATCAAAGGCAAGGGTGTTTCTTTTATGGAGAACGTTGTTGATTTTCACGGCAGGGCGCCTTCAGCGGATGAAACTGGTTTAGCTAAAAAGGAATTGGGCAAAAAGTAATTTTGTGAAGAATAAATACCTGCAATAGGCAAAATTAAATGGCTGAAATGCTTTACGCGCGCGACGTCTATGGCAAGACCTTAATAGAATTAGGCAAGAAAGACAAGAGTGTTGTCGTCTGCGACGCTGATCTTTCCGGCTCTACCCGCACCGCTTTGTTCGCCAAAGAATTTCCAAACAGGTTTTTCAATTTTGGCGTGGCAGAACAGAATATGATGGCCACAGCCGCGGGTTTAGCCAGTTGCGGTAAAGTCGTCTTTGTATCTACGTTTGCCATGTTTGCCTCAGGCCGTGCCTGGGACCAGGTAAGGAACACTATTTGTTACGGAGGCCTTGACGTTAAAATAGTCGCGACCCACGCGGGTCTCACCGTAGGGCCGGATGGCGCAAGCCACCAGGCTTTGGAAGATATTGCGATTTTGCGCGCCATACCTAACATAAAAATAGTCGTGCAGGCTGACGGTCCTGAGACGCTCGAAGCTGTCATGGCTGCGTTTGAAACAAAAGGCCCTTTTTATATCAGGCTGGGACGGGCGAAAGTGCCGACCATAGAAGGCAGGCCGGGTTTTAAATTGGGCAAGGGCTGCCTGTTGCGTCAGGGGTCTGTTGTGACTATTGTGGCCTGCGGTATCATGGTACAGGAGGCTCTCGCGGCTTATGAGGCGTTGAGCAAGGAGAATATATCAGCTCGGGTCATAAACATGCCGACCATCAAACCCATAGATGAAGAGCTGCTTATAGAAGCTGCTAGTTCTACCCGCGGGCTTGTCGTCTGCGAAGAGCATTCGGTCATAGGCGGCCTCGCTTCAGCGGTGTCTGAGGCCTTGTCTGAAAAACACCCTACAAGGATTATTAAAATAGGCGTAAAAAATAGATTTGGCCAATCCGGAAATGAAAAAGACCTCTTGCGTGAATATCAACTGACGAGCGCCGATATTGTCTCCGCAGCCAAAGTGCTTCTATAAAGCAGCCATGGTTTTCTCTACTAACAGCCTTCTTGTCCATTGTCCTGCCAAGCTTAATCTTTTTCTTGAAGTTCTTAATAAAAGGCCCGACGGTTTTCACAATATCCTGACGCTTTTTGAGCGGATATCGCTTGCCGATACCATACGGTTGACAGAGATCAACAACGACAAGATAGTAGTCACGTCTTCAAGCGGTGACATACCCTGCGACCGGGGCAATCTGGTATATCAGGCAGCTGATCTGTTGAGGCGTTCGCAAGGCATTAAGAAGGGCGTTAAGATAGAGCTAAAAAAAGATATTCCTGTGGGCGCCGGCCTTGGCGGAGGTCGCCGCGGTGGACCTCCTGCTGGCTCGGCAAG
>JBBTLH010000088.1:5451-6724 GCA_038068755.1 Candidatus Omnitrophota bacterium | reverse complement strand
AGCGATGCCGCCTCAACTCTTATGGGGTTTAACAAGCTTTTTAGTTTAAAGCTTAGCAAAGGCACTCTTGTTTCCTACGTGAACAGGATCGGCAGCGATGTGGCATTTTTTGTCCTGAACAAGAGATTCGCTATAGGTAAGGAGCGCGGAGGAGAGCTCGCGCCTGTGCCAATACCCAATAACCTTATTTTTTGGCATATTTTATTCGTTTTACCCATAAAAATAATGACTAAAGACGTTTACGGGCTATGGGATAAGCTCCAAAACGGCAAAAAAAGTTTAAAGTTGACAAAAAAACCTCACGATGTTAATATACTAATCTCTTATTTGAAGAGAAACGATGTTTCTTCGCTTAACCGAAATATCTACAATCAGTTAAGCGAAACAGTAATGAATTCATATGGTTTGGTTTCTGGATTAAAAGCCGATCTTTTAAAATCAGGTTTAAAAAACGTGCACATGTCCGGGAGCGGCCCTGCGCTTTTTACAACATTTAAAAAACAAAAAGAAGCGCAGGCGGCTTTTGAAGATATGACTCACCGGTTTTCACATAGATGCAGGGTTATTCTGACAAGCACCTTGTAGAGGTAAACCCCGTTAGAAAACGAAGTTCTCTAACGGGGTAAACGGAGGCCAGCTATGGATATTACTGAAGTTCGGATATTTCTGAAAGATAGTCCTGACAAGAAGTTAAAGGCTTACGCCACAGCGACTTTTGATAATGCCTTTGTTGTGAGAAATATTAAAGTGATTGAAGGTGGCACAGGGCTGTTTATCGCCATGCCATCCAGAAAACTTAAAACCCCTTGCCCTAAATGCGGATTCCGCAATGAAGCCAAGAGCAAATATTGTAATCAGTGCGCCGCGCAATTACCCGCTGTTTTGAGGCCTATGGCAGCCGTTGAACATGAAGGTACTGGGGCGCAGTCTGAACACCGGGATATAGCTCACCCTATAACTCAGGCCTTTAGAGACTATCTCCAGAAAAAAGTATTAGAGGCTTACGAGGCTGAAAAAATAAAAGGCCCTGCCCCTGTTTCCAAGATTTCAAGCGATAGCGAATTTTAACATTGGGCCTAGAGAATTGCCCGGTAGTGTAATTGGTAACACTCCAGAATTTGGGTCTGGCTTTTGAGGTTCGAGTCCTCACCGGGCAACTAAAATTTAGAGGACTCGAAACAAGTTCGCGCCGAGCGAATAGCGAGGATGAGGCCTCTGTCCGAAGCGACCGAGGACCAAGTGTCCGAGGAAGTGCCGAGGCCTCCGGACGAGG
>JBBTLH010000088.1:0-5441 GCA_038068755.1 Candidatus Omnitrophota bacterium | reverse complement strand
GAGCGAAGGTTCTAGGCGCGAAGCGCCGGAGTCCTCACCGGGCAACTGATCTGTTTTGAGGACGAGAACCTAAGGGGTGTGGGGAGACCGTCCCCACGGTTTCGGGGTAACAGCGACGAATGCAATGAGGAGCGCCATAGGGGCAGAGCCCCTTTGGAGAGCGATCCCGCCAAAGGCGGGTGAGCGAAGGTTCTAGGCGCGAAGCGCCGGAGTCCTCACCGGGCAATACTTCAACTCGGCCTTCGGCCTCGTTCAGTACAAGCTGATTTACAGTCTTTTAAATGTATGATACTTTACGAAGAAATATTCCGGGCTTTTCAGAAGCAAAAAGTCAAATATTGCCTTGTCGGAGGGATAGCGGTTAATCTCCTTGGTTCTTTGAGAAGTACGGCTGACATGGATATTCTTGTTGAGATGAGCGGTGAGAATCTCAGGAAAGTCGTGAGTATCTTGAAGAAAAAAGGATATCGTGTAAAACAGCCGGTTGACCCCATGGGAATAGCCGATGCAAAGACAAGATACGACTGGATCCACAATAAACACATGAAGGCTTTTAATTTTTATAAAATGGACGAAATGAAAGAAGTGGATATTATAATAGAATCACCTGTTTCTTTTGAAAGCGCGAAAAAAAATGTTGTCCTGATAAAAATAGACGATGTTATATTGCCCGTCATATCAATAACCGATCTTATAAAAATGAAAAAGGCCGCTGGGCGCGGTGTAGATAAACTTGACATTGAAGAACTAAAAAAGATAAGGAATTTAAAAAGGCGAAATGATCTTTAAATGGGAAAGCCGAGAACAAAGATTACAAAGATTTATGAAGATCTCTCCAAAGAGTAAGATGGAGTGGCTTCGTCAGATGAACGATTTTTTGCGCAAGGCGTCTACGAAAAAGCAGAGAGATATTTTTTGGTGTTTGAGAGAAAGCAGATAATTTTTTAACATGTCAAACTTTTGCGTCATAATACTGGCAGCGGGCGAAGGCAAACGCATGAAGGCCTCTGTACCGAAGGTCCTTTGCGAGATCTGCGGTAAGCCCATGGTGCAATATGTGGTAGAGGCGGCAAGCCTGATCAAACCTAAGAAGATAATCGTCGTGATCGGCCGAAAGCGGGCTCAGGTAAAAGATGTTTTCGCAAGTAATGTGCGCGTCGCCTGTCAGGAAAAGCCGTTGGGCACTGCGGATGCCGTTAAGGCGGCGATAAAAGATATACCTCCTGACGCAAAGGACGTCATCGTGCTTTACGGGGACACCCCCTTGATCACCGAAGAGACTATCCGCGTTCTTTATGATTTTCATTCCTCCAGGAACGTTTCCTGCACGGTGTTAACGACATTTTTGGATAATCCCAGGGGTTATGGCCGCATCTTGCGCAACGAGGCCGGGCAGCTGGTAGGTATTATTGAAGATAAGGACGCAAACTATCAGCAAAAAAATATACGCGAAATAAACACCGGCATGTATTGTTTTAAAAAAGACGAGCTCCTGGAAGCTCTTAAATATGTAAAGCCCGCGGCTAATACGGCTGAGTTTTACCTGACGGATGTCTTCAGCTGGCTTTTTTCAAGGAATAGAAAGATAGACGCCTGCGTAGTTGATACTTCGCAAGAGGTCCTGGGGGTCAATTCTCAGGGCCAACTTCTGGAAGCCGCTGAGATCTTAAGAAGGAGGGTCTTAGAGAGGTTTCTTGAGGCCGGGGTGAGCATCGCGGATTTCAAAACGATCTTTATTGACGCGTCGGTCCAGATAGGCTCAGGCACAAAGGTTCTTCCTTTCACGGTAATAGAAAAGGGAGTTAGCGTAGGGAAAGACTGTTCCATAGGGCCTTTCTGCCATTTGCGCCAAGGGGCTGTTTTAAAAGATAAAGTTTCCGTAGGGAATTTCACGGAAATAAAAAATTCTTACTTAGATGAAGCTACCCGCGTGCGCCACGTAAGCTACATCGGCGATACCAAAATAGGCAAGAAAGTTAATATCGGCGCGGGTACGGTAGTCGCTAATTTTGACGGCAAAAAGAAGAACAAAACCATAATTAAAGACAAGGCTTTTGTGGGATGTGATACGGTACTTATCGCGCCTGTGTCAATAGGAAAGAACGCTATTGTTGGCGCAGGCTCCGTAGTTACCAGGGACCATAACGTGCCAGACGGCGCTTTAGTCGTCGGCGTTCCGGCCAGAGAGATAAAGAGGAAGAAACCATGAATAAGCTAGAGATATTTTCGGGAAACGCTAATCCGCAGTTAGCCAAGGATATCTGCGCGGAGTTAGGCAAGCAGTTGGGCGGGATGATGGTGGAAAGGTTCAGCGAAGGTGAATGCCGCGTCAAAATAGACGACAACGTCAGAGGTAAAGATGTCTTCATCGTGCAGCCGACGTGCCCTCCGGTCAATGAAAATCTCATGGAATTGCTGATCATTATTGACGCGCTCAAACGTGCTTCCGTAGGAAGGATCACCGCCGTTGTGCCTTACTATGGCTATGCACGTCAGGATAGAAAAGACCAACCGCGCGTGCCTATTTCCGCCAAACTCGTGGCTAACCTTCTTACGGTAGCCGGCTCGGACAGGATCCTGACCATGGACCTGCACGCCGGCCAGATCCAGGGATTTTTTGATATACCTCTTGACCACCTCTTTGCCGTAAACGTTTTTGTAGAGTACATCACCAATAAACTTAAACTTAAAGATTTCGTGGTCGTCTCACCCGACGTCGGCGGTATTAAGACGGCGCGGGCGTACGCCAAACGCCTGGGCGCAGCTCTTGCTATAGTTGACAAGCGCCGCGTATCTCCGGAAAAAGCCGAAGCGATGAATATATTAGGCGAGGTTTCAGATAAGAACGCTATCCTGGTGGACGATCTGGTCGCTACAGGCGCCTCTCTTCTGGAAGCGGCCCACGCTTTAAAAAAGGCCGGCGTCAAAAAGATATACGCCGCCGTGGTACATGGCGTGCTTTCAGGCGATGCCATGAAAAATGTTGAGAACTCTATTTTAGAGGAATTGATCATTACCGATACCATCCCTCTGGATGTTAATAAGAGACACCCTAAGATAAAAGTTTTGACAGTTGCTCCGCTTTTAGCGGAGGCGATAAAGAGGATCCACAAGGAAGAGTCTATCAGTTGTTTATTTGATTAAAGGAGAGAATCAAATGGAAGTTATCTATTTGGAAACATCAGTACGCGAAGATGCCGAGATCGGCAAGAGTCATCTCTTGCGAAAAAAAAATATTGTGCCATGTGTCGTATATGGGGAAGGAAAAAAGACTCTTCCGTTAAAGATAGACAGGGGGCATTTGATCAAGTTTATGCACGTCCATCACGGCGGCGAGAACATGGTCATTACGCTTAAGGTGGCATCGCCGGAGAATAAGAAGGCTCAGGAAAAAGCTGTTTTGATCAAAGAGATACAGAAGCACCCGGTGAGCGGGGACATACTTCATGTTGATTTTAACGAGGTATCCTTGACGAAGCGTATCGTGGTGAAGGTCCCTGTCAGAAGTAAAGGCGAGCCCATAGGCGTCAAGCAGGATGGCGGCACGTTAGAGCATATCCTCTGGGAAGTAGATGTGGAGTGCCTGCCTACGCAGATCCCGGAAAAATTAGAGATCGACGTAACAAATTTAAAGATCGGTGATTTTATCACGGTCAAAGACCTGACTGTGCCGGAAGGCGTCACAATAAAACATGATATTGAGGCATTGGTATTTTCTGTCATGGCTCCTATGAAAGTGGAAGAGGCTGTTGCTTCTGAAACTGTTGCAGGCGCAGAAGGCGCAACCGGCGCTGAGCCCGAAGTTATAAAGAAAGAAAAGAAACCTGTAGAAGGTGAAGAAGAAGAAGCCAAGGGCAAAGGCGAATCCAAGCCAAAAGGCGAATCCAAAGAGAAGTGAAATTAATCATCGGATTAGGTAATCCCGGCGTTTCTTATAAAGCGACACGCCATAACGCGGGAGCGATGGCGGTTGAGAGGCTGGCAAAAAAAGAAAAGCTTGTTTTTAAGGCGAACCGCTCTTTTAAAAGTTATACCGCTTCCGGAAAGATAAACGGCGAGCCTGTTTGCCTTGTGCTTCCGCAGACTTTCATGAACATTTCCGGCGAGGCGGTGGAGGCGTTGGTAAAAAAGAGGCGCATAACTCATCAGGATGTCTTGATCGTATATGATGACGTAAACCTTCTTTTAGGTGAGATCAAGGCCAAGCCTAAAGGGAGCGACGGCGGCCACCACGGGCTGGCGTCTGTCATTGAAAAACTTGGGTGTTGCGATATTCCGCGCTTAAGATTGGGCATAGGCTGCCAAGGCCTGAGAGGTGACTTGACGGATCATGTGCTGTCAAGGTTTGACAAGAAAGAAGCCGAGATTATTGAAGGTATATTAGAGAAGGCCTCAGAGGCTATTAAGATTTGGGTCCTGGAAGGTATGGATAAATGCATGAATGTTTGCAATACAAAAACTAAACGTTAGAGAGGAGCTTTGGTAAGCATGAAAAAGTATGAGGCGATGTTTATTATCAAGCCGGACCTGAAAGACGAAGAGAAGAGTTCCGTGATGAAGAGTATCAAGGAACAGATATCTAAACACCAGGGAAATGTCACGCAAGACCAGCTCTGGGCTGAGAGAAGAAAGCTGGCATATGACATCTTTCCCATCGGCGGCGGTACGAGGTTTAAAGAGGGGATGTATTATCTGGTAAACTTTGACAGCGATCCTTTGGCCATCACCACGCTTAAAACGAATTACAGTCTTAACGAACATATCTTAAGATTTTTGATATTAAAGGCAGAAGAGAAGAAAAAAGTTTAGGGGGTTGTTATGGCTAATTTGAACAAAGTTTTTATCATTGGAAATCTAACGCGTGACCCGGAATTGCGCTATACGCCAGCTGGGACGGCTGTCGTAAATCTGCGCATGGCGACGAACCGCCGCTACAAAGATAAGATGGGAGAGGCCAAACAGGATGTATGTTATCTGACCGTGGTAGCGTGGGATAAACAGGCCGAGGTATGCAACCAGTATCTCCATAAAGGAAGCCCGCTTTTTGTAGAGGGGCGGCTTCAATCAAGGTCATGGGACGCTCCAGACGGCAAAAAGAGAACAGTCCTTGAGATCCGCGCCGAAAGAGTCCAGTTTCTTGGCGCGCCTCCGTCAAAGGCGGATGTCGTTACCGAAGACCATGCCGCGGTAACAGAGGAAAAAGCGGCAGGCGATGTTTTGAGCACCGGGCCGGATGAGGTGACGTGGGGTCAGGATACAGTAGAGGACGCAAGTTGAGAGCATTGAAAAACCCAATGCTCTCTGATTGCACAGATTTCCGCCAAAGGCGGACCAGCCTCAGGCTGGAAAATAAGATTATAGCGATTTCCAAGACCGTTGAGAGCTTTTTCAACGGTCTCACAATAAGCAAAATTAAGGAGGAAAATAAATTATGTTTCGTA
>JBBTLH010000087.1:0-7590 GCA_038068755.1 Candidatus Omnitrophota bacterium | reverse complement strand
ATAATTGGAAAGCAGTGGTAGAAATTCTTAATAATATAGCCGAAATAGAGAAAATAGCTAAAAACAGCGTAGTTCTGAAGATCAAAGACGCGCAGAAACGAATACAGAAGAGCGAGCGCAAGATCATATTGACTCTAGCGTGTGCAATACCCAAAAATGCGCGATTTGAGGATATAGTGGATAAGGCAACGCAGTTAGGGGTTAGCGAGATCATTCCTTTGTTGACTGAGCGCACATTGATAGAAAGGTGCGCGTTTGATAAGAAGCATGAGCGCTTCAAACGTATTATCATTGCTGCGGCCTCGCAGAGCGGGGCCTTGTTCCTGCCGGAGTTAAGAGAAGCTATTCCTTTTGAAACTCTTATAAGCAGGTTGGGACAGTATGAATTGTGTCTTTTGCCAAATCTTTCCGACAGGACTCATTTTTTAAAGGATGTGGTTTCAGGCTTTAAGGGAAAGAGGATACTCGTCTTGATAGGCCCCGAAGGCGATTTTACAAAGCGCGAGATAGAGGCTGCTTTAAATTCTGGGTGTGTTGGAGTGAATTTAGGAGATTCTGTGCTGCGCGTGGATACTGCTGCCATAAGTGTCATGAGTTTTTTGAGGCTCTACTTCGGCGAATGATGAAATTGAGCATTCTTAGACATACGTTATCGTTGATTTTTATATGCTGCCTTGGTTTTTTCATTTACTCTGATTCATTATCGCATAGTTTTAGCTCCATGGATGATCGTGGGCTCATTAATACGAATAAAGATGTTATTAAAGGTAACAACATCCATAAGATCCTTTCTGAACCTCTGGCAGGTTTTAATAGGTATTATCGTCCTCTACAGATCTATTCATACAAGCTGGATTATTTGCTCTGGGGCCTGAATCCATTCGGTTACCACCTTACCAGCGTCGCTCTTCATCTTATTAACGCGTGCCTGCTTTACGTTTTTTTATTTTTATTATTCAACAGTAGGGGAGGGCCGTTCTTTGCCGCTGTTATTTTTGTATGCCATCCAGTTTTCACTGAGCCGGTAAACTATATAGCGAGTCGGTCTGATCTTCTGGTGGGGACATCCTTCTTATTAACCATTATTTTTTACCTTTTGAATCAACGAAGTGGAAAAAAAGTATATCTGGTCCTGTCATATGGGGCTTTTTTATTTTCGCTATTGTCAAAGGAAGTATCGTTACTGCTGCCTTTTTTTATTTTGTTTTTAGAAAGGTTGACCCGGAAAAAATACAGCGCAACAACCATTTATTTTATCTTGGCTCTTGTGTTTATTTTGTTCAGGTCGTTTCTCGTAACTTTTAAAATACACGAAATGCCGTCTGTGTATTTTTTTCTTACTCTCCCTAAGGCCCTGTTTTTATATATGGAGGCTTTTTTGTTCCCATTTGGTTTACAGAAGAAATGGTGCCTGTCTTTAGTGACCTCCGTCTTTGATAAAGATTTTTTTATACCTGCGTTCATTATTTCAGGATTTATTTATGTGATCATAGGGATAAGAAGATATTCAGGTGTCTGCAGTTTTGGACTAGCCTGGTTTTTGTTTACTCCGCTGGCTCTTACCCTGGTTCTTTCACAGCTATGGCCTAAAGGCGTCATGCCATTTTCTTATGCGTGGCTATATGTGCCTTCTATTGGGCTATTTACTATGCTTGCATATTCAGCGCAAATAGCTCTAGCGCGTTCTCAAAACAGGAAACTTGTTTTTGCGGCAATTTCTATCATTATCCCGGTTTTTTCTTTTAATACGATGGTCATGAATAAAAAATGGTCTGACCCATCATTTGTTTCTTATGAAAAGACTATTTTAGCCGAATTACCGGAGAACGTATCTTTATCTATCCAGGCGACCAACAAAGGCTATAGGCTATTGGAGGAACAGAAGACACAACAAGCCGAACAGGAGTTTCGCAGGGCATTGGCATTGCTTGCGACCAACCACAAGGCTTTGAATAATTTGGGCATCATCTTTCTAAATCAGCGAAGGTTTGATCAGGCCCTGTTTTATTTTAAAATGTCAAATAGTATAAAGCCGTTTGATCCGAACACACATTACAACACCGGGCTTGTATATCTTATGCAGAATGATACAAGGAAGGCCATAGTGGAGTTTGAGAAGACAGTCAAATTAGATTTTTATCATTTTGATGCGCATTACAATCTTCTCATTCTTTACGCCCGGGAAAATATGGAAGAAAAAGCTTTGCGAGAATTATCAGCCATAAAATACCTGGATCCGGCATTTGATATTACTAAAATGAATGAAAAAAATAATTGACTTGACAAAAAATATGAGCAGAGTTATCATACTTAAGAAAATGTTTTAAAAAGTTTTATAATATTATTGTTGAGGCATAAGTAACTCTAATATTTATGGTTAGGAAAATATTTTCAGGAAAGTTTTTTATCTTCTTCATAGCTGGATTTTTTTGTTTTGCCTCCCATTCCTTTGCCGCTTTTAACCTGACTGTAAATCCTGTAGACGGCAGTTTTGACCTGCGTTTCACCCGGCTTTCTCCGGGTGATTTTAAGCAGGCCAGGGAAGTCATCATTCGGGCCAACTCGGACATAGGCAAGCAATACCGCGTATCCCAAAATATCATCACACCATTGGCTACGATGGACGGGACTGTTTTAGCTGATTCGCAGTTCAAAATGTACGCTTTGGTAAATTCTAACACTTCAGGTACACTGGTCTATCGCGAGGAAACCCCTGTTAATGAATTCGGCGCGACACTGTATACGTCAAACGGCGCAGGCGACAATGATTCTTTTAAGCTGGTATATACGGTCACGCCAACTGACACTCAGATGAAGGGTTCTTATTACGGAAGGATTGCTTATATCCTGACACCCATTGATTCCAATCAGTCGCAGGTCGTTGTGAATATGAACGTTTATGTTGAGTTAGGCGCAGGTTCTGTGCCTACGGTTGAAGTCAGCACGAATACCGGCATGAACCGGTTGGTATTAAGTTCCAAGGGCATGAGCCAAAAAAATGAATCGGCTTTTAAAGATAATCCTCAAGTCTCCATTAAAGTTCGCTCTCCGTTGGGTGTGCCCTACAGAATTTATCAAAGTTTTGAAAGCGGCAATGTTATGTCAGGTTCAGGCGAGGAGTTTGACTTGACAAAGATCCTGTTTACTGCTTCCGGGGGACAGAATGGCCGCTTGACGAGCGAAGGCGATCTGGCAGCAGCAAAACAAAAGCAGCTTATCTATACTTCAGGCCCGGAGGGTTCAGAGAGCGCGTTTATTATCGCTTACAAACCCGCGCAAGACTTTAGATTCGCCAAAACCAGTGATTATAGGACAAAGTTGAATTTTGTGATGGAGAAGGATGGCACTGCCAGCGCTGCGCCAGAAGTTGTAGGCAGTTTGGACGTGGAGATAAATATCGTGCCGCTCTTTGAGATGATAGTCTTTTCTAACGGCGAAGAAGGCGTTAATCTCAAATTCGACGAAGTCAGTTATAAGACAGGCCCTAAGGCTTGCGATGTGGATGTCTACGCTGAATCTAACATGGGCCGTCCTTATCAGATCATTCAGAAGGTAGCAGGGCCCATGATGAACGAAAGATCCGAAAAGATACCGGAGAAAGATTTTACATTGGAGATAAAAAAAGTAGATTCAAAAAAGGAGCTTAATGCTTATGTAACCAATGAGGCGCCTGTCAAAGATGGCGAGAGCGTTATTTTTTCTTCCGGCTTAGGCGGCGAGAGCGCGCATTTAAAAGTTAAATACAGATTAACAATACATTCTGACACCAAAAGCGGCAATTATTCTACTCAGATATTCTATTCGTTGTCCATGCTATAAATTATTTACTGGTTTTAAAATATAATTTTGGGGAGAGAGGGGGTGAAACAAACATGAGAAAGAAAATCGTAGTGTGGTCAATCGTGTGCGCTTTTTTGGCTTTAGAGGTCGCACCTCTTAGCTATGCGCAGACAAGCGTTACAGGTCCGGGAGGTCCTGCATCAGCTAGCGTTCCGCAGTTTTTGGAGTTCAGTCTGAAAACTGTTAAAAAGATGACGTCTGCTACTTTTAATCCGCTAATCAGTCCTTTTGATCAGGGGACTGATGTGTCGTTATCGCCGTCTTTTGATTTTGGAAACTTGACAAGTGTCACTGATACGAATCCTCTTAGTTTGACGTTCGGGCAATTTCTGTATATGCGTGGTCAATTCTTCTACTATGTCTTAATGGTTGCCTCTACTTCAGGCCGTAAGTATATGATCACTGAAAAAGGTACGCAGTTGTCAGGCCCTGGTGGCGCTAAGATTGCCAATGAATCCGTATTGTTAGTTCCGGATTACCAGTGGCTGGATACTCTCGGTGGCGTAGCGCAGCTCGCTCCGCCTTCAGGTGCTTCCGTAGGTCCTGTGACAGCGGCTACAAGCACAACGGGTGCTACGCAATCGCTTGTTTATCAGAGTGATCTTGGCGGTTTAGGCAGGGTGGTCCGCGCTGTTGTTGGTATCGGCGGCCCGGCGGCAGGCACAACATATCCGACTAACACGAGCTTAGGCACCAATGGAACGTCTCCGCAAGGAACACCGCAGTCTTTCACTGCGTGGAAGGCGATCACGCCTGATCAGGTGTCAGGTTCGTATTCAGGTACGGTCACGTTCACGTTAACGCTAAACTAAATTTCTGAATACTCAGGAATTTAGTTCAAGGGTATTGCGAAATTTACCCCCCCCTGTTTCGTTTTGGTTCGCTTTGCTCACCAAAAGCGAAATAAAACGGGGGGGGTAAAGCTTTAGAGTTAAAGATATGTTTAAACAGGCTTATCAAGTATGAAAAAAAATAACATCATATATACGGTTTTATTTTTATTGATCATTAATTTTTGTTTCGTAGCCGGCTCTTGGGCGGGTATCAGGATAGATAAGCCTAAGATCCGTTTGACCATTGCCCCGGGAAGCTATGACGGCGGCGAGGTCAAGGTAGAAAATAACGGAAGTGAGGCAGCAAGCGTAAAAGTCTATCTTGAGGATTGGGCCTATAAGTCGCAGGACGGAGGCAAGGAGTTTATGCCTAAAGGCACGACAACTTTATCTTGTTCTAATTGGATAAACTTTTATCCTGCGGATTTCACTCTTCCCGCAGGCGGCACCCAGATGGTACGTTATACGGTGACAGTGCCTCAAGATTCAAAAGGCGGATATTATTCGGTGATGTTTTTTGAGACCGGCGGCGGCGAAATGGAAAAGCTCGACGAGCAGGGCAATACCATGACCGTCAGGGTCTTAAACAGGCTTGGGGCACTTTTTTATGTAGAGCCGCAGGGAACTATTCAGAAAACAGCGGAATTGAAAAATTTAGAAATATCGCAAAATCTAAACCGTCTCAATGTGTCGGCCGGGCTTATTAATACAGGGAACACCGACATAACAGCGAGCGGCACTTTTAACGTTATGGATGCCCAGGGTTATGTCTACGCGCGCGGCGCGTTTGAAGAAGTCTATACCTTGCCTAAAGACAAAACTACTCTAAAGGCAATAGCCCCTTCCACGAATCTTAAAGCCGGCGATTATGATATGCTGATAACCCTTGATTTTCAAAACGGCGGGAACCTTATCAAGGAAGCCAAATTCAGCGTTGAACCCAGCGGCGCCGTAAACTCACTGACCATGAAAGATTGACACATGAGCGTAGAGACAAAAAAAATTTTCATATCTTTCTTAATAATTTTATTAAGTATGCAAAGTGCGCAGTTTTTCCTGCCTTTTGACTGCGTCTATGCGAGCGTGTCACCTCAAATAGCCGATTTCCTTTGCGAAAAAGGTATATCTTATTTTGATATAGGCAAATATCCTGAAGCCCTCGTTGAATTCAGGAAAGCCCTGCTCGCTAATCCGGAATCTGTCGTCGCTAAAGAGTTTATTGATATTATTGAAACACAGGAACCTGAAAAAAAGATACAGCAGTATGAAAACATGCTTGTGAAGAAAGTCGTTTCCGTAAATTCATTTTTAGATTATGCCGAGAAGTCAACAGTACCTAAAGCTGCTGCAATGGTCCATTCCGGGGTCAATGAATTTCAACAAGCGGTTATAACTCAGAAAAATGGCGCAAAGGCCGGCACGCCTTCTTCATTTTCAAGAGTTTCGGGATCTGAAACCGTTGTAGATGTAGCTCTAAGCCAAGAAGGGAAAGATTATGTTGATATTGAAGCAAGCATTGACGATCGCGTCATAATGCGGGGCACAAATATCACCAGGTTTATTGTGACTGAACCCCCGTATTTAAGAGTCACAAGGCAGGATGAAAATAATCTGCTTGTGGAGCCTCAGGAAGCAGGTTCTACCTATTTACATATCTGGTAAGGGAGTGAGAGGAAGTCATTTAAATACCAGATAGGCCCTCGCAGATTTGTGGAACAGCTTTTAGCTGACGCGCAAGAAAAGCTAAGGCAGGAAAATCTTCCTGAATCTTTTAAATTAAGCTATTCTATTGATAGTGATTCATTCATGTCTGGCAGAGGCGTTGCTGATCTTCAACGCCAAAGCCTTAACTACGGCTATAGCTCTTCGCTTATCGGCCAGACGCCTTACGGGAATGTTGACGCGGCTGTAGCCGGCAACAGAACGAGCTCCGGTACATACAGGGTTTCTAACGTAAGGGCCGGGTTGACTAATGGACATTACGACCAATTCAAGGATTTCACTATACGCGCGCTTGACTTTACGCCTGTCTTTCCGTCTTATGGTTTTCCTTCATCTGATCTTCGTGGTATTTTATTGAGTGCGCCGATGTTCAATAAGACTTTAAGCTATACTTCGTTTTGGGGCGCTATACCGGGAGGCGATTTTACGCAGTTAGCTCAATCGTCGGGTTTGAGCCCTACAAAAAAGGCCTGGTTGGAGGGTATAGGCGTTAATTATAAACCCGCAAGATATATAAATTTTAAGTCATTCTACGCCCATTCCTATGGCCCTGAGAGGTCGCAGCCTGTCCTGACAAGCGATGTTTCGGGGTTCGGCATGGATTATCTTCTGGGGCACTTTAACCTTGACGCCCAGATGGCCTATGACCACCTTGAGAGTATCTCTTACTCAGCCATGGCCTCGATGACATTACCAAAACTACGTGTTGGTTTTACAACAACCGACAGCGACAAAAAATTCGCAAGCCTGCTTGGCGGCAATCCGGGCGGCGGCTCCATGAACCAGGCCTTGACTATAAATTACCGCCCTGTTAGTGACGTTACTATCTCAAATTCATTTTCAGCAACTCTTGATAAGGTCTTCGGGAATCCCAACGAGCCGGGCAGGCGTAACTATAACTCAAACACTCGCCTTAATTGGGAGATAGACCCTCACAATGAACTCCAGCTTGGATATACGTTTGACGATCAGATAGGCTCTATCTCGCCTGCGGTAGTTGAGACCAAAGAAGTGACTTTTAGAAAAAAAATATTTTTATTCAGAAAACTCAGTACTTTTTTGAGTTATCAAAACAGCAAGAGCAAAAATTATTCCTCTCCTGCCCAAGATTTTAATAATAACAGGATCATAGCTGGCGTGAGCGCGCGGCTACTATATGATATATACGGTTATTACCGCAAAGAGATGAATCTTA
>JBBTLH010000086.1:0-12168 GCA_038068755.1 Candidatus Omnitrophota bacterium | reverse complement strand
GCTCATGATGAATATGGCGCGGTATCCGAAGGTTTGGCATACAGTTATTTCCTGCCGGGTGATAAGAAATATCTGGAAGTGACGGAAAAGCGGCTGGAGAGCATGCTTGCTTCCCAAAGAACTAATGATGACCCGTTGATGAACGGAATGATCTATCAGAAGCCGTATTACGCTCGCGTGGTTGAATTCCTGTATTTCACGCCGTACGCGTTTGAAGCTTTGATCTCTTCGCAAAACACCCCGAGGTCCGACTTCGGTCCCGAACAGCGAGGTCCGACCTCGGAGTAGTTAGCACTTGACTATTCAACCAGAACGTAATATACTCCTATTTGGTAATACCAATATGGAGGAAAGTTTAAAATGGAAAATATGAAGAGAGTGCTTGATATGAGGATCCCAAAGCGGCAATCCGCATTTTTATGGGGCCCGAGAAAAACAGGCAAAACTACATATTTAAAGCAAAAATTTCCGAATAGCTTTGTATTTGATTTTTTGAAAACAGACCTGTTCTTTGAAATTTCAAAAAACCCTTCATTATTGCGTGAGCGATTGCTTGCGCAGGACGAAGCCGTGCTTAGGGAGCCGGTTGTGCTTGATGAAGTCCAAAAGGTCCCGCAGGTGCTTGATGAGGTGCATTGGTTAATAGAAAACAAAGGCCTTAGTTTCATACTTTGCGGTTCAAGCGCCCGGAAATTAAAGAGTGGGCACGCTAACCTTTTGGGCGGCAGGGCGTGGCGTTATGAGTTATTTCCTTTAGTCAGTCAGGAAATCGGCAAGGTTGATCTCTTACGCGCTTTAAACCATGGCTTGATACCGCTGCATTATTTGCAGAATAATGATGATTGTAAAAAGTCCTTGGCAGCCTATGTCCAGGATTATTTAAAAGAAGAGGTGTTCGCGGAAGGTTTGACCCGAAACATACCGGCGTTTTCAAGATTTTTTGACGCTCTTGGTTATTCGCATGGGGAGTTGACTAATTATTCCAATATAGCCCGGGATTGCGGTGTGGATTCCAAAACAGTCAAAGAATACTTTCAAATTCTTGTAGATACTCTGTTGGCTTCAAGAGTTGAGCCGTTCAAGAAGAGGCAAGCGCGTCAGGTCATAACAAAAGCATCAAAATATTATTTGGCTGATGTGGGCATAGCAGGTTATTTGACAAAGCGGAATTTGGAAGAGCAAAAGGGCGCGGAATTCGGAAAGGCCTTTGAACACTTCTTATTTATGGAGATCGTTGCTTACAGGTCTTATGTCGGCAAGGATTTTGCGATAAATTTTTGGAGGACGAAGTCGGGCATAGAAGTAGATTTTGTGCTTGGTTCGGGAGAGGTTGCAGTGGAGATAAAGGGATCGGGACGCGTAGATAAGAAAGACCTGTATGGACTTGGCGTTTTTGCCGGTGAGTATTCTCCTAAGAAAAGCATACTTGTTTGTAATGAAAAAGAAAAGAGACTTAGCGGCAAAGTAGAAATATTGCCATGGGAGATTTTCATAGCAAAATTGTGGGATGGAAAAATATTGTAAGGTATGCAGAAAATCCGCTACGAAGTTGATCCGCACACAAACCTCTTGAATAAATAGCCTAAATAGTGTATATTTATACCAGATAGTAATGATTAATGGTTACAATATGGATACTAAAAACATTATTTTGGCAAAAAATGACAGCTTTTTGATAGAAGAGGCGATCGCCCGCTATGGGCGGATTGTTTCTTTTGAACAGCTTCAAGCTATTTTAAAACAGAATTATTCAACTGCCGCGGCAAAAAATCGTATTTCCAGGCTAAGTAAGCTTGGTTGGCTTATGAGAATCAAGAAGGGCCTCTATACAGTGGTTTCTGATATAGGCTCCCGAGGTTTAGAAGATGTCTCTTTGTACGGGATATCAAAAGCATTGAATAAGAATTCCTATGTTTCATTTGAAAATGCTTTGCGGTTTCATGGAATGTTTGATCAGATGCTCTCAACGCTTGGAGCGGTTACTTTTGACCGCGCGCGGCACTATAAATTAAAGGATGCCGAAGTCAGGTTTTTTAAAATTAAGAAAAACCTTTATTTCGGTTTTTCTGAAGAACGCTCTGATGTAGGCTCGGTTAATATCGCGCATAAAGAGAAAGCCATATTGGATATCTTATATTTTCGATCCAATGTGTACTATGCCGGCCTTGTATGGGAAAAGTTAAAAGAATATAAGGCTTCGCTGGATTTTTCCATGCTTAAGGACTATGCTTCAAAATTTGGCTATGATGTTATCAGGCAAGTTGGGTTTTTCTTAGACCGGTTAGAGATCGATTCTGAAGAGTTGTCGCGTCTTGTGCGCGGTAAAACAAGTTATGGCCGCATGACAAGAGAGGCAAAAGACTTTGACGCGAAATGGAGGCTGTATTTTGAGCGACGCATTGTTGAGTAAGCCCGAATTAGCCATTTTGAACAAAAGGTCAGTCAATTATAAATTGGCTGACGCGGAAAAAGATTATTTTTTAGCTATTGTTTCCAAGATAATATTTGAATCTTCGCTTCGGGAAAAGTTAGTTTTTAAGGGTGGGACTGCAATTCACCATTGTCATCTTGATCAGACGCGTTTGTCGGAGGATCTGGATTTTACTTCTTTGGATCAAACTATAAGCATAGGCGACGTCAGGGCAGTTTTCGCAAAACATGATTTTTTGGAAATAATAGATGAGTATGTATCAGAGGCAACTATCAAAATAGACCGCCTGAAATATAGCGGGCCGCTTGGATTACCAAATTCTCTTAAGATTGAGATTGATTTTAAGCAAAATGTTGTGTTACCCGCAAAGCCGCTTGATTATCGTAATGCCTGGAAAGTTAAAACATTCGTTAACGTTATGGACGTAAGAGAAATATGCGCTGAGAAAATACGAGCCGCAAGCGGCCGCGCGCGTTTTCGTGATTTTTATGATCTGGCGTTGCTTTTTGAGCGCTATAAATTTGACGTTGAGGAAATTAAGGATCTTATTCGTAAAAAGGAAATAAGGAAACCAATTAGCAGCGAGTCTATGATAAAGAATTGGAGTATTGCCAAGGAAGAGAAGAAGCATGAAATCTCCAGGATCTATTATGGAGAGGAAATAAGGGATGCTGAAGTGGAAAAACTGGTCCAACGAATAAATGTTAATATTCCTCACTCATAGGATACGAAGTAGGCCCGCATAATAGATTAACGCACTTGTGGTATTGTAGATTACACTAAATATATATCATTTTGTATAATTGATTGACAAGATGTATATTTGTGTTATACTTTTAGCATACAAGTCATAAATGAGGGTAGACGAGATGAATATAAATCAAGTTCTAGAACTTGACCGTTTGGCCAAGGATGATGGCCGGAAATATGAGAAAAAACGAGGGGCCTATGAGGAAATTTCTCAGGACGCCGGCGCTCATTTTATCGGAATTGTTGGGCCGCGAGGCGCGGGCAAGACGATCATCCTTAAACAATTAGCCTTGGCGAACGAGAGCTCTTTTTATGTGTCTCTGGATACGATGGAGGGGGATCTTTTTGAACTCGTTAAGACTTTACATGAAACAATGCGGATTAGATTGTTTCTATTGGATGAGGTGCATGTTTACCCCCGCTTTGAGGCTGATCTTAAGAAGATATATGATGTTTTTGATATCAGAGTGATCTTTACCAGTTCTACGGCGTTAGGCATGTATGAATCAGGTTATGATCTATCAAGGCGTGTCTTACTTAAGACCCTTTATCCTTTTTCGTTGCGGGAATACGCGCAATTTAAGTATGGGCAGGAGTTTGATGCCGTAACTCTCGGGGATATTGTAGAGAATAAGATCCCTTCGGATATTCTGAGGGCGGGGGAGCATTTTTCATCGTATATTCAAGGCGGACTTATGCCTTTTGCTTTGCGGGAGCCTCAGCCGCTGGCGCTTTTGGAAAATATCCTTCAGACGGTCATTCGTAAAGATATTCCCCATATCGCTAAGCTTTTGACCGGCGAGCTTGATAAGATCGAGCAGGTTGTCCGTTTTATCGGGCTTTCCGGGGTGGATGGGATCAATTATTCCTCAACGGCGCAGAATGTTCATATTACGAAGTACAAAGCTGAGCAGTATATCGCGCTTTTGGAACGAGCCTTTATTCTGCATCGGGTTTTTCCAATGGGGAGCAATGTATTGAAGGAACCGAAGGTTGTTATGGCGTTGCCGTATCGTCTTTTGTACAGGCCGTTCGATGAGGCTATCGGCGGCTTACGAGAGGACTTTTTTGTGGAAGCTTTTAGAGCGTTAGGCAAAGAGATCTTTTATCTGAAGTCTACGCGCGGCCAAAAAACCCCGGACTTTCTTATTCGAGATCAAGAAGATATCATTTTTGAAGTCGGGGGCAAGAGGAAAGGGAGAAGTCAGTTCAAAGGCATGAAGGTTCAAAGAAAAATTATCCTTGCTGATGGATACGGTATGACCGGTATCCGGCGGCCATTATTTCTCGCTGGGTTACTTAATAGAAAAATATTGTAAGGTATGGAAAAAATACGCTACGAAGTAGACCCGCACAATAGGCTGACGCGTTTGGGGCCGGCCAGGTTCCGCACGGTGCTTGACGGCGAGTTCAAGCTGGATGACAACAACAGCCTTGCCTACCATGTCAAAAAGTCCGATAGCATTGATGTTCCTCAGCAGATAAAGTTCTCCGGTAACTGGTCGCTGGATACGGGCCATAACCTTATCCTGACGCTTGATAAGTGGAATAACCAGGTTGAGGGCAACAAGCTTGTGCTGAAAAGCGAGCTTCTTTCGGCAAGAGGAGGAGTAAATAAATTTACACTACATTTCTTAAATTGTTGTATAATGTAGTGTAAAAGGAGAATATTATGAAAGTACTCAAAGGTATACTATCAGAAAGCAAGGAATTCTATCTTGATGCGAGAAATAAAATAGAACAAAGAATCCGGGAGCTCGCAAAAGGGAGTATTAAGCAAAGAGAGATATCCGGCAAGAAGTATTATTATTTGCAACAGAGAATAGGAAAAAAGGTTATCCATAAATATTGTGGGAAGAATAAGCCGGAAAGCCTCTTGAAACAAATTCAAGAGAGAGAAGTTTTAAAGAAGGAGCTGAAGAAGGTAGGCGCAGCTTTACGTGTGTTAGAAAAGGCTGAAGGGGCAAGCCGTGATTGACCTTATTTTTAAGATCCTTAAGGTATTTTACGATAATGGCCTTTTTCATGAGGGAGTAGAACTGATCGGAAGCTGGTGTTTTCAATTATATGTAAAACATTTAGGAGCTAAAAGTTTTCCTTTAAGAACTCAAGATATTGACTTCTTGATCCCTAATCCTTTTAAAGGGAAAGAGCACTCTGATCTTATAGAACAATTGGAAGAATTAGGCTTTAGGACTGCTTTTAATAGCGACGGTTCTCTTTATCTTTGGAATGCAGAATTAAAGATTGAATTTATTACTCCTGAAACAGGAAGAGGCGTAGATAAGGCCATAAAAATCAATAAACTTGGGCTTAATGCTATTCCTTTAAGATTTGCAGGATTTTTATTGGATAAACCTGTAAGCGTTGTTGATGGCCAATTAGAAATATGTCTTCCCAATCCTGCTAATTTCTGCCTCCACAAACTTATTATAGCCTCTCGTCGCAAGAACATATCTAAAAGCCTTAAGGATATTCAGCAAGCTGTCTGCACATCTACGATTATCAATTCTGATGAACTCAAAAGATTGTATGGAACATTGCCTAGAAAATGGCGTCAAGCTATCATGAAAGTTTTGGAAAAATCTCACAAGGAATTCCCTCTTTTAAAATCAGAAATAGATAAACTTCTTTTTACACTACAAGAGGTTAAGAAATAAATAATGTAGTGTAGGGAACAGTTAGGGAAAGATGGCTAAAATCAAGTATGAAATTGACCCGCACAATAGGCTGACGCGCTTGGGGCCGGCCAGGTTCCGCACGGTGCTTGACGGCGAGTTCAAGCTGGATGACAACAACAGCCTTGCCTACCATGTCAAAAAGTCCGATAGCATTGATGTTCCTCAGCAGATAAAGTTCTCCGGTAACTGGTCGCTGGATACGGGCCATAACCTTATCCTGACGCTTGATAAGTGGAATAACCAGGTTGAGGGCAACAAGCTTGTCTTAAAAAGTAGTCTTGTCACTGCAAGCGGCAACGAATTAGTATTCAGCGTTGAAACGAGGCGCGGGATATATATTCTGAAGTTTGGCGGCTCGTGGCAGGCAGATAAGTATAATCGCCTTAGTTTTAACGTTACAAAAGAGCGGGACAGCGACAGGGGTAGCTCTGATAAGCTTACCTTGCAGGGGAAGTGGGAGATAAATAAGCAAAATGAGCTCGTCTACGTTTATCCAAAAAACATCATCACTTTAAGAGGATATTGGGATATAACTGAAAAAAATAGATTGTTGTATGTTTTAAATAAAGACTTAGGATTAAAATTTGATTTTAGCGTTGCTTTTCAAAGAGCGGAAAAAGATTCTTTACGTTATGGAATAAGTTTTGGTTATGGCGCAAGGAAAAGGACTGTAGCCTTGTTCGGAAAGTGGCGGTTTGATAAAAACACCGGCCTTACTTTTGAGATAAAATACGCGGGTAAAGGCGTAAAAGTAGAGGCTGAATTATCAAGGTCGTTTTTAAAAGGGCAAGGAGAAGGATTTGTAAAGGCCCTGGTTTCAGAAAAAGAATATGCCATCATGGCCGGTGCCGGTTGGCGTTGGTGATGATCCGCGGGAGAAAACATAGAATTTGGTTGACATCATATCCATTTTC
Organism: Candidatus Omnitrophota bacterium; assembly: GCA_038068755.1. Classification (GTDB taxonomy): domain Bacteria; phylum Omnitrophota; class Gorgyraeia; order Velamenicoccales; family Velamenicoccaceae; genus Phelpsiimicrobium. The sequence continues at coordinate 5,392 of JBBTLH010000086.1, read as the reverse complement.
GGCGATAATGTAAACTATGAAATACATCCATAGGCTATTAGAGGATAGGATCAGGCATACTATAGAGCGGGATAAAAGCGTCCTTCTTCTTGGCGCCAGGCAAACCGGCAAAACCACATTAACCCGCCAGTTCAACTTTGATCTATCTATTTCGTTTGTACAGCCGGATGTAAGGCAGCGGTACGAAAAGTCGCCGCATCTGCTTAAGGGCGAAGTGGAGTCATTGGTTGCTAAGGTAAAGGGCAGGCGGCCGCTTGTTATTTTGGATGAAGTCCAGAAGATCCCTATCATCTTAGACGTAGTTCAGGATTTGATTGATCGCGGGAAAGCCAATTTTATACTTACGGGTTCAAGCGCCCGTAAACTTCGCAGAGGGGCTAAGATCAATCTTCTTCCAGGCCGAATTGTGGCGTTTCGGATGGATCCGTTCAGTTTAGCAGAATTTCCAGCAAAGGATCTGGGAGAAAGATTGATCTACGGCTCTCTGCCGGGCATCCTTGCTGTCAAAGATTTGCCGGACAGAGAAACCGACTTGGAAGCTTATGTGACGATTTATCTGGAGGAAGAAATTCGGGCAGAGGCTGTAGTGCGGAATTTAGGCGATTTTGCGCGTTTTCTTGAACTCGCCGCTTCTGAATCCGGTGGGATAGTAAACTTAAGAAAATTATCGCAAGAGATAGGTGTTTCTCACACTACGATTGGATCTTATTATCAAATTTTGGAGGATTGTCTTATTGTAGAGAGGGTGGAGCCGCTCACTCAAAGCAAGACAAGAAAAAAACTTACTAAATCCGCGAAGTATTTATTTTTTGATCTTGGGGTCAGGCGTCTTGCCGCGCGGGAGGGAACAAAACTTCCGCGGGAGACGATGGGGCAGATATTTAAACAGTTTATTGGCCTTGAGCTTTTGAGATCCGCGCATACAAAGGGTAAAGCCACGAAGATCAGATTTTGGCGCGATCCTGACGGCCCTGAAGTTGATTGGGTTATTGACGCAGACGGTGCCTATACGCCATTGGAAGTTAAATGGACGGAAAATCCTTCGTCAAGTGACATACGCCATTTAGAGGTATTTCTTTCTGAATACAAATCCGCCGAGGTGGGTTACCTTATTTGTCAAGTCCCACGCAAAGCTAATCTTAGCGAAAGAGTTATTGCGCTACCCTGGCAATCAATAAACGAGATTATTTGATCCTTAATGAGCCCATATGAATAAGACACCAATATTGTTATATCACGATTTTTGCTCGCAGACGGATAACCACAAAGATAATTTTTGCGTGACGTGGGAGAATTTTAAGCAGCAGATGGATTATCTCCACGAGAACGGGTTTGCGGCGATGTCTTTGGCTAAGTTCATAGCGGAGCAGGAGTATTGGAGGAGCGAAGAAACGAAGGAGGAAAAAGCAATAAAAGATACGCGCAAGAAGGTCGTGCTGACTTTTGATGACGGGGATATAAGCAATTATCACTTTGTCCTGCCGATACTCAAAGAAAAAGGTTTTACCGCGACGTTTTTTGTGACCATAAACGAAATAGGCAAAGAAGGCAGGATGGATTGGACTATGATATATGACCTGACGCGCAACAATATGGACGTCGGGTCGCACGGCTTGTCGCACTCTTTTTTGACGGCGCATAATAATTACACGGTGCTGAATGAATTGCTCATGTCCAAGCAGATACTGGAAAAATATACGAGGAAGAGGATAGATTTTTTATCTATTCCGCAGGGGTTTTATAACAAGCGCGTCCTTGCAATAGCTAAAGACGTGGGTTTTAAAGCGGCATGCGTATCTGATATCGGGTTTAATGATTTTCAGAGCGAGGATCTGTTTTTATTGAAGCGTTTTACTATGAGGCGGAATTACCGCATTGGCGCGTTTAGGGCCATTGTCCAGGGCGCTCCGCAGATAACGGTCAGGGCCGCGGAGAGCCTGCGGACGCGCATGAGGAATATGCTTGGGTGGCAGATGTATGACAGGATTCGCCAAATATGGAAATAATATTTATAACAAGTATCGCGATAATAGCCTACATCTACATCGGCTATCCGTTGTTATTGATGGTCTTTTCAACTTTGCTCGCGCACCCGGTGAAAAAACCGGCTAAGGATATTTATCCGATGGTTTCTGTTATTGTTTCGGCTTACAATGAAGAAAAAAATATAGAGGCAAAGGTGGTTAACCTGCTTGAATTGGATTATCCGCGCGACAAGATGGAGATCATTGTGGGCTCCGACGGCTCTACGGATGAGACCTACAGGATAATCAAGAAGCTGGCAGAAGAGAACAAGATACGATACGCCGTCTCATTCCAGCGCATAGGCAAGCCCGCCATGATCAACAAAATGGTAAAAGACGCGAGGGGCGAGATATTTGTTTTCGCTGACGCCCGTCAGAAGTTTGACCGCGGCGCTGTAAAAGAGCTTGTCAGGTGTTTCGTGGATGCCGAAGTAGGGGCTGTAAGCGGGGAGTTGATCATTCAGGATAAAGATACAGGCGCCGGATGCGGCGTCGGGCTATATTGGGAGTATGAGAAACTTCTAAGGAAGATGGAGAGCAGCATGGGCTCTATGCTTGGCGCTACAGGCGCTATTTACGCTATACGCAAAGACCTGTTCAGATATTTGCCGAAGAATGTGATTTTAGACGACGTTTTTACGCCGATGAACGCCATCATGTCAAATAAGAGGGCTATTTTTGAACCCGCGGCCCGGGCTTATGACGTTGTTTCCGAGACTACGGGAAAAGAGTTTGCAAGGAAGGTCAGGACGCTTGTAGGTAATTTTCAGATATTTGGCCTTTTCCCGGAGGCGTTCCATCCGTTTAAAAGTCCTATTGCCTTTCAGCTATTTTCGCATAAATTCCTGAGGCTTTTTGTGTTTTATTTATTAGTATTGACATTGGTCTCAAACATATTTATTTTAAATAGAGGGCCTATCTTTGTTTTGGCACTGTTCTTGCAGGTTATATTCTATGGGATAGCATTTTTTGGATATTTGCTTGAGAAGTCAGGGACAAGGTTAGGCGGGGCATTAAGGGTGTTCTTCATCCCTTATGAGTTTTGCGCGCTTAATTTAGCGGCGGTTGTCGCGCTGCGCTTGCACCTTTCAGGAGGCATGCGAGTAACATGGGAAAAATAGCCATTAAACAGGAATATGTAAAGCCCGCGATAATCACCGCGCTGCTCTTGCTCATTTATTCGCCTACGATATGGTGGATGGTTGATAGGTGGAATGCCAAGGACTCGTATTACAGCCACGGATTTTTGGTGCCGGTGGTATCGCTATACGTACTTTGGATAAAGAGAGATAAGCTATTTTCCATAAAGTCAAAGCCGCTCGCGTTGGGGTTATGGCTTTTGGCAGCGGGCTTGATCATCCATATGTTGAGCGCTTTTTTCAGGGTATATTTCACGTCGGCATTCTCTTCGCTTCTTGTTATTGCCGGGCTGGTGCTTTATTTTTCAGGCGTCCAGATGCTCAGAGAGACATTATTTGCCATTCTCTTTCTGATTTTTATGATACCTCTGCCCCTGATAGCCATAGTCGGCATCACTTTTAAGTTGAAACTATTCGCGGCGTATTGGGCTAACAAAGTAATCAATGCATTAGGCGTCAGGGCTATTCTTGACGGCAGCGTCATAAAGATGCAGCATACCCATGTTATCGTTGAAGATGTTTGCAGCGGCCTGAGGTCTTTGATATCGCTTCTTGCATTGGGCACTATCATCGCATATATGAGCAAGTTGTCGCAATGGAAAAAGGTGGTTGTCTTTTTTGCCGCGGGCGTCATGGCTATTATCGCTAATATCGTGCGCATCGTCTTTATGGCCCTGACGAGCGAGATATACGGCGCAAAGTTCACCGAAGGGTTTTTGCACACGCTCTCAGGATTATTAGTCTTTGTCGTGGCATTCGTCGGGCTGATGATGGTGGTCAAGGAATTAGAATAATAGTTTATAGTTTATAGTTTATAGGTGAATTATGCAGAGCAAAAAGCAGTTTGTTATCGTTTTAGCGATACTTATAGCGGTGCTTGCGATATCGGTGCCGGCGTTTTTGATCGTTCCGTCGGCAAAAGAAGAGGTATTGGTTTCAAAATTTCCGATGCAGATAGGAGAATGGAAGGGTAAAGACCTCCCTGTTGAAGAAAACGCATACGAGATATTAGAGACGCGTAATCTTATTTTAAGAGAATACACCCGGGGCAGTTCAAAAGTCTATCTCTACATCATCTATTCGCAGGACAATAGAAAAGTCTCGCACCCCCCTGAAGTCTGTCTTGAGGGCAGCGGTATTACCGTTGTTAAAACACAAAAGATTCCATTGGAGTTGGCCGGCGCAAGGCAGATAGTTGCTAATAAGCTTACCGTAGAGAAAGCAGGCATAAATAACATAATTGTCTATTGGTATAAAGCAGGCGAATACTACTTTGATAATTATTTAAAACAGCAAATGAAAGTAGCGCTTGCCAGCCTTCAGTTCAAGCGCACCTCGGGCGCAATGATACGTTTTTCCGCGGAAATCCTGCCAACCGCTCCTAACAAGGCCATGGAAGACATCAAGGTCTTTGTTAAAGAAGCCTCTGCATATTTTAGCCAGATCATCCCCTGATACATCGAGGTTCGACGAATGAGAAAAAGTGTTCTGGACACTTTGTCTCATTCGCGTGTTGCCATTAGGCAACAGAATGTCTATTTAAGTGGATACTGTAATTTGTTGAAATTAATGATGTTATGAATAACCTGCCCGTTGCTTTTAAAAGCATTTCTTTGCTGTCTGTTGTGCCTGTCGTAAAACAATAAAATAATACTTAAGATTAAGACAGTAAGTTGTTTAAATTAATAGAGTTACGTATACTTATTAAAAATTTTTATTTGTCCGCCATTTTGGCACGGAAGGTGCATATATTATATGTATGCCAAAGTTAATTAAACGGAAAGCGGTTGCCGTAGTCGCGATAGTCGCGCTTTGCATGGTAGCAGCCATATTCACTGCCAACGCCCAGCCTTTTGACCCGAATACAGCGGTCTATACATCCCAAAATAGCATTGATACGACTAATAGAGGCCGCGCGCCTGAACCCAGCACCATCGCTTTGATGCTGTCAGGTTTCATCGCCGCGCTCGTCCGTTTTGCGCGCCGCAGATTTGATGAATTCAAGCGTGGGTTTGATATCGTCGTTTCCATAGTAGGTTTAATAGTAAGTTTTCCTATTCTTTTGATCTCAATTTTAATACTTAAAGTGACTTCACACGGGCCCGCGCTATTCAGGCAGACAAGGGTGGGCATGAATGGCTATTTCTTTGACATCTTTAAGTTAAGGACCATGGTAGTCAACGCAGAATCACAGACCGGACCGGTCTGGGCAAGAGAAAATGATCCCCG
>JBBTLH010000085.1:0-6412 GCA_038068755.1 Candidatus Omnitrophota bacterium | reverse complement strand
AGATTATATTAGACGAAGAGGATATCAAAAAGGCCGCGCTTGAATTTGGGAAGGATTCGAAAGGAAATGCTGTCGAGCAGATATTAACGCACCTAATAAAAAGAGGCTTCTTTCCTTTAAGGTATAATTCATGGCAGCTGCCTTATTTGCTGCGGATCATGGGGTATTGCTTTGGCGACGGGTTAATTTATTTTGCAGGAAAAAAGAAACATGGCACGGTTTGTTTCTATGGTCAGAAAAAAGACTTAAGGAAAATAAAAGAAGATGTGAAAAGGCTCGGTTTTGAAGCAGGGCTTTATTCAAGGTCAAGGCATCATAGGATAAAGACTTCTTATGAGGTCGTAGAATTTGATGCAGTAGAAGACTGGCTTAAGGTTGGCTCAAGCGGTTTTGCTGTTTTATTGGCAGCATTGGGAGTCCCTGTGGGTAATAAATGCCGCAATCCCTACCAGATGCCTAAATGGCTATTTAAAGCGCCGTTATGGCACAAGAGATTATTTTTGGCCGGCTTATTTGGAGCGGAGATGTCTTCTCCCAAGACACTGACGGGACATGCTTATAATTTTTATTGTCCGACTGTTAGCATGAACAAAATAGAGGCACATATAGAGAATGGTAAGGAATTTTTAGAAGATATTAGAACTTTGCTTTTGGATTTTGGGATAGCCACTCATCAGATAAGTCAAAGAAAAGAATTTGTAAATAAAGACGGTCTCGTTTCCCATCGTTTACGTTTACTGATATCGGATAAAACCGAAAATTTGATTAAACTTTACAGCAAGATAGGGTTTGAATATAATCAGAAGCGGAGATTCCTGGCTAATGCCGCCGCAGGGTATCTAAGATTAAAGAAGAGGATAATCGAAGAGAGAAAACAAGCCATGCTTGTTGCTTCAACACGGAGCAAAGAAGAAGACTGTTCGCCGCAATTTATCTACAATGCCTTAACATCAGAGTATGTTTCTCAAAGATTTTTAGAGCGCTCTTTATATGAATCTTCTAACAGGGGGCCAAGAATGTGGGGTGATGACCCAACATTCGAAGAATATTTAAAGAAAGCCACAGAAGGCCTAGGAAAATCAGGGATGATCTGGGAGAGAGTCGAACACTTAACTGATTTAGAATACAATGATTATGTATATGATTTTACAGTTGCGCATAAGGACCACAATTTTCTTGCAGATGGTTTTGTAGTTTCAAATTGCGGCGTGAGGCTGGTGCGCACGTGCCTTACGGAAAAAGACGTCAGGCCGAGGCTTAAAGATCTGGTAGTCGGTTTATTCAATGCGGTCCCTGCGGGAGTGGGTTCAGAAGGCGATATCAGGGCGACCTTAAAGGATGAGAAGGATATCCTTTTGCGAGGCTCGGGTTGGGCCGTCAAAAAAGGTTATGGTATAGAAGACGACTTGGACATGACCGAAGAACGGGGCGCTATAGATGGAGCTGACCCCGAAGCTGTATCCGAACGCGCTTACACACGAGGAAAGTCGCAATCAGGGACACTTGGTTCCGGCAACCACTTTTTAGAGGTCCAGGTTGTGGATCAGCTTTATGACGCTGACTTAGTTAGCGCCTTCGGGTTGAAATTGGGCCAAGTCGTGGTGATGATACACAGCGGTTCGCGAGGCTTGGGGTATCAGGTATGCGACGATTCCATTAAGGCCATGTTAAAGTGTTTGACAAAATATAATATAAATGTAGATGATAGGCAATTGGCGAGCGCTCCTGTCAATTCTCCTGAAGGCAAAGAATATTTAGGCGGCATGCGCGCGGCCGCAAATTACGCCTGGAATAATAGGCAATGCCTCATGCATTTGACGCGCGTAGCGTTTGAAAAGATATTCGGCGCATCCTGGGAAAAGCTCGGGATGTTCCTTATCTACGACGTGGCGCATAATATCGCTAAAATAGAAAAGCACGTTATAAACGGTAAAGAACGCTTATTGTGCGTCCATCGCAAAGGCGCAACCCGCGCTTTTGGCCCGGGACACGCTGCCTTGCCTGACAAGTATAAAAAGACCGGCCAGCCTGTGATCATACCCGGAGATATGGGGCGCAACTCTTATTTGCTTGTAGGCACTGAACAGGCGATGCAGGAGACCTTTGGCACAGTCTGCCACGGTGCGGGCCGCCTTAAGTCCAGGCATGAGGCCAAAAGGACAGTTGAATATCATCAATTGCTCAAAGAACTTGAAGCCAAGGGTATCGTTGTGATGGCTAGCGGCCACGGAACAATAGTTGAAGAAGCGCCGTCAGCGTATAAGGATGTCAATGAAGTCGTGGATGTCGTCCATAACGCGGGGTTAGCTCATCGAGTGGCGAGGATGAGGCCCATTGGGGTCATTAAGGGATAAAGAGATATAATGAAAAATCCTAAATCCGAAACTCTAAATTCTAAATAAACCCAAATGTCAAAATCGCAATGTTTTAAACAGACAAGTTTGGAATTTTGTATTTTGAATTTTGAGTTTGTTTAGAGTTTAGTTTTTCGAGCTTAGAGTTTAACATAGGAGCTACAATGCTAGATATTAAATTTATCAGGGACAATGCCGATGTCGTCAAAGGGTCGCTTGAGAAAAGAGGCTATAAGTTCAATCTGGACGAAGTCATAGCGCTCGATGAAGAGCGGCGTAAGATCCTGCTTGAGCTGGACGAGTTGCGGCGTCAGAAGAACAAGGCTAATGACGCTATAACCGCCCTTATCAAAGAGAAGAAAGACCCGAAAGAAAAAATTGCCTCCATGAAAGGCGTGGCTGCAAAAATAGACGAGATTGAGGCGAAGCTCCGCGTCAGCGAAGAACAGCTTTCAAAATTATTGATGGTCATTCCCAATGTCGTCCATGAGTCTATACCTGTCGGCGACTCAAAAAATAACAAGGTAGTGCGTCAGTGGGGAGAGGCAAAGAAACCGGATTTTAATGCGCGGCCGCATACCCAAATATGCGAATATCTGGATATCGTTGATTTTGCCAGGGGCGCTAAGATTGCGGGGTCTAATTTTATCCTTTATAAAAAGTCAGGCGCGCGATTAGAGCGGGCGCTCATCAATTTTATGGTGGACCTGCATACCTCAAAGCACGGCTATCATGAAATGTGGCCGCCGGCCTTGGTGAACAGGGCAAGCATGACAGGCACGGGCCAGCTGCCGAAATTAGAAGAGGATATGTACCGCTTGAAAGAAGAGGATCTTTTTCTTATTCCGACGGCTGAAGTCCCGGTGACCAATATCCACCGCGATGAGATCCTGGATGAAAAGGATCTTCCGATTTATTATACCGCTTATACACCGTGTTTTCGGCGCGAAGCCGGCTCCTACGGCAAAGACACCAAAGGCCTGGTGCGTATCCATCAGTTTGATAAAGTGGAAATGGTGAAATTCGTTAAACCAGAAGATTCTTTTGACGAACTTGAGAAATTAGTGGCTAATGCCGAAGCGGTGCTTCAGGCTTTAGGCCTGACGTATCGCGTGGTGATGCTTGCCTCAGGCGATATAAGTTTTGCCGCAGCCAAGTGTTATGATCTTGAGGCCTATGCTCCCGGGTTAGACGCCTGGCTTGAAGTCTCAAGCTGTTCTAATTTCTTGGACTTTCAGGCGCGCAGGGCGAATATCCGCTACCGCGGCAAAGAAACCAAAAAAGTGGAATTTGTCCATACGCTCAACGGCTCAGGGGTCGCGCTCGCGCGCACGGTCATCGCCATTTTAGAGAACTATCAACAAAAGGACGGCAGCGTCGTTATACCGGGCGTATTGCGTCCGTATATGGGCGGATTAGACAGGATTGAAAGGCAGACGGGGAGGTTTTAAGAATGAAAGAGCGGGCTTTAAGCATTTTGAAATTTATTCTGGCGGTTTTGTTTCTGCCTATTGTCATCGGCGTCACAAAGTCGTTTTTTGAGAACCTGCGGGCTATGGATGCGTCTGTATCTTTTTCGTTCGGCTGGGGTGTGGTCGCATACCTTATCCTGCACATATTGCTTTATGAGCCCACACAGGTCTTTGACGCAAGCCAAAAGATGACGGAGAGAACAATAGGTTTTCTTTCACCTTGGGCCAAGGTCGCAGGGTTCTGCGTGCCGTTCTTTACGATATTATCATTTATTATTTATTATTTTGCCTCACTCGTATGGAAAGAGGCTAATCTGTTGCCGTATTTTTCGTTCTTCGCATCCTTTACGTTCGCGATGCATATGGTAATGACTGCTAATTCCCTGAAAAAGAAGCAGCCGGGTTGGCTCAAGGAGAACTATTTTTTCTCCATCTTCATCATCTATATCGTAAATATGCTTATAGTCGCCGGGGCCTTCGCCCTATTGAGCCAGGAATTTTCGTTTTTGAGTTTCATCAAAAGATGCGGTGAAGTTGCCTCGGCGATCTATACCGCGTCATTCAGGCAGTTATTTGAGGTAGAGAATCGATAGGTGTGAACATTTGCTCCTTGTCTACCCGCTTATAAATTTTTGCCCGAAATCCTTGTGCAAAAATTTATAAGCGCAGACTGCGGAGTTAATGTTGCAGGGAAAATACCTATAATATGCAAAGATGGCAGACTCCTTGCTTAACCGCTCGTAAAATTTAAGCTACTTCGCTTAAACTTTACTTCGCAAGCGTCGGAGTTAATTTTGCAAGGAATAAATACCTGCAATATGCAAAATTAAGGAGAGTTGCCCGACGATGTCGGGACGCCTCTGGATAAGACATTAAGGAGAGTTGGCTGAGTGGTTGAAAGCGCGCGCCTCGAAAGCGCGTTACTCCGAAAGGGGTACGAAGGTTCAAATCCTTCACTCTCCGCCAATTTTCAGAATGTAGTAATTGGAACAACATCCAAACCATCCCAGAAAAGGATGGTGTGTATATCTACAAATTCACAAAGAACGGCAAGCCAATCTATGTCGCTTGGAATGACAACTCCGCAGAAAAAACAATCACGATTTCAGGGATAACATCAAATCAATTCAAAATCATCGAAGCCGTGCCAAAATATGAATCAGGAAAAGATGTAACAGATTACAGCGTTGCTTTTAACACAGAAACAAAATCCGTTTCCGGTGGAAAAATCACAATAACATTAAAAGATAAGCCGGTGTTTGTTGGGGAAAAATAATATGAATAAACTAATTATTCCAATAATTGTCGCTGTAATCCTTGCAGCTGGCATCGGCGCATATTTTATTTTTCAAAAACCTGCTTTTCCTGAACCATCTATCCAGCCCCAACAGCAACCATCAGCTGAAAAATCAATCAAAACCATAAAATCACGAGAGCAAAATAGCAAAGATTCGCCGTTTGCTGCCAACGATTTTGGTATCCCTTCAGGAGTTGCAAGAGTGGTTGGGATAACGACTAAAGAACAAATGACAAGAGAAATAGAAATACAAAAGATTCCATATTTTAAAGAACTTGGAATAAAATGGGCCAGACTGCATCCTAATATTTTTGGCACATTTGGCTGGAGTGGGGTTGATCCTGACCATAATGGTAAAAATTTGGATTTTTCCAGACAAGATGCTCTTGTAAAGCTTGCCCAAGAAAATAATATCTATTTGCTTGCAGGCATCAGTCCGTTACCAACAGATAAGGAATGGCTAATCGCCCAAACCTACATCCCCCAAGATAAAGAAGCATGCTCCTCTTATGTAAAGCAGTTGATTGAAAGATACGATGGAGATGGCAAAGATGACATGCCGGGTTTAAAATATCCTATCAAATATTGGCAAGTGGAAAACGAGCCTGATCTTCACAATATAGTGAGACGGCAACGTGGAAATGCGAATTTTTCTAATCCTGAAGAATATTTTGCAGTTTTGAAACTAACTTATAAAGCAGTAAAAGAAGCAGATAAGGATGCAAAAATAATGCTTAATGTTGTAGGAATTGGCCAGGATAAAGGTAATGCATCCGTTAATTATCTTAAAAAGTTGGAAGAGTTAGGGGCCAAAGATTATTATGATATATTTTCCTATCATGTTTATCCTGACACTTATGATATTTCAGTTTTGAGAGACGCTCTGCAAAACTTTAAACAATTTACAGGAAACAAACCCATCTGGATAACAGAGAGCGGCATAACCAGCAAGATGCTGGTAGGAAAATTTAAGGACGCCAGCGAAAGAAAACAGGCGGCCTGGGTCATAAAACATTACATCTTTCATCGAGCCAATGGCGTGGAGAAAATTGCTTGGCTCTCTCTTACAGACATGAGTCCAAATATCCCCGAGGACATTTTCAAATATTCAGGACTGCTTACCTTCAAATATTCCGTGCCAAAATTGTCTTACTACACCTACAAAAAAATGGTGGAAGTTTTGGAAGGAAGCGATTGGGATAATATCCAAAAAATCCAGGAATCAGGAGGCATCTATATTTACAAATTCAATAAATCGGGAAAAAATATCTGGGTTGCGTGGAATGATA
>JBBTLH010000084.1:0-5819 GCA_038068755.1 Candidatus Omnitrophota bacterium | reverse complement strand
AAATGAATCAGGCGTTATAAAAAAGACGGCGCTTGTCTTTGGCCAGATGAATGAGCCTCCGGGCGCGCGTTTCCGCGTGGGCTTATCCGCGTTGACCATGGCGGAATATTTTCGCGATGAACAGCGCAAAGACGTGCTGCTTTTTATTGATAATATATTCAGGTATGTGCAGGCGGGTTCTGAGGTTTCAACGCTTTTGGGCCGCATGCCGTCAGCCGTAGGGTATCAGCCGAGCCTTGCCACAGAGATAGCGCAGCTGGAAGAGAGGATCGCGTCTACAAGGAATGGTTCTATTACGTCTGTCCAGGCTATTTATGTGCCGGCGGATGACCTGACAGACCCTGCGCCGGCCACGACATTCACGCATCTGGACGCCAAGATCGTGCTTTCGCGCCAAATATCGGAATTAGGTATTTATCCGGCTGTAGACCCTCTGGATTCCACGTCGCGTATACTGGACCCGCGTATCATCGGAGATGAACATTATAATGTGGCCATAGGCGTGCAGAATGTGCTCCAGCGTTATAAAGACCTGCGCGATATCATCTCTATTTTGGGCATTGATGAATTGTCAGACGAAGATAAGATCATAGTGGCTCGCGCCAGGAAGCTTCAGCGTTTCTTTTCCCAACCCATGTTCGTTGCTGAGGCTTTTACCGGATTAAAAGGCAAATACGTCAAATTGAAAGATACCATTGAAGGGTTTAAAATGATCATTGACGGCCAGATGGATGAATTGCCAGAACAGGCGTTTTACATGGTGGGAACCATTGAAGAGGCGATAGAGAAGGCAAAGACCCTAAAGGCAAATCTATGAGCAAACATTTTCGCGTTTCTATCCTGACAGAAGAAGAGACCGTTTATGACGGCGAGGTCAGGTCTTTAGTCGTACCCGCCCAGCTGGGTTTTATGGGCGTTTTGGCTGATCACGCGCCGCTTGCGGCGAGGCTGAAACCCGGCAGGATCGTCCTTAAAACATTTCCTTCGGATGAGCCAAAAGTCTTCAATTCTTCCGGCAAAGGTTTTTTTGAGGTCTTAAATAACAAGGCTACGTTGTTATTAGACGCAGTTGTTAAAATATCTCCATGACTTCTAAGCGGAACAGCGCTATGCAATTTATCATCCTTTCTTCGCATTTTCCAAAAGCTATTACTTTGCTTTAGCAAGCGTTGTCTTGTGGGGAGCCGCGATGGGCATACATGAAACTATCATGCGCGCTGCCATAGCTGATCTTACGCATATCAAAAAGAGAGGTTTTGCCTATGGCATCTTCAATACTGCTTACGGCCTTGCGTGGTTTACAGGCAGCGCATTGATGGGGCTGTTGTACGGAGTATCTATCGCGTATATCTGCGTTTTTGTTATTGTTATGGAATTCGCTTCACTACCCGTATTTTTCATGGTCAAGAAAGCGCATGACAGGAAAGCGATTCGTTGATTAGGTTCTGAGGAGATTTATTTATGTTTTATTTTTGAAATTTTTTGTTATAATATAAACTGTTTTTATCCCGCCTAAAACTGATATTAAATGAGCGCTATATTGTCAATATAGCGAAATTCTTTTAGCGGTATATAGATTGAGCCGGTAAACTTGGGGGTGCTTGTGGGAGCGATTCATTTAAACGACGAAAATTTCAAAAAAGAGGTATTGGAATCAAAGCTGCCATGCCTGGTAGATTTCTGGGCGGAGTGGTGCGGGCCGTGCCGCAGGGTAGGCCCTGTGGTGGAAGAGGTGGCCGCGGAATTTGAAGGTAAGTTTAAAGTCGCAAAACTTAATGTAGACGACGGCCAAAAGACCGCGTCAACCTATGGCGTCATGTCAATTCCGACTATCATGTTTTTTAAAAACGGCCGGGTCATGACGCAGTTCGTCGGGGCAATGGGAAAGTCAGAGCTTAAGGCCAAGATGGAAGAACTTTTAAGGTAACATGGACACTATAAAGCAATTAAGAGAGAGAGCGAAACAACAATCAAAGAAGATTGTATTGCCTGAGGGGCATGACCCTCGCGTGCGCCGCGCTGCGGAATTTCTGCGCAAGGAAGGTATATGTGAAGTCATCTTGTTAGAAGATGGCAGATTAGAACCTAAAAAGGTAGACGAATATTCGGAATTATACTTTAAGTTAAGGGAGCACAAGGGTATTTCAAGAGACGAGGCTCGCGAGGTGATTTTGAACCCCGTATTTTACGGCGCCATGATGGTTCGCGAAGGCCTGGCAGACGGTTTTGTTGCAGGGGCAGCTACGATCACTCCGAACGTTGTTAGGGCAGCTTTGTATTGCCTGGGTATAGACAAGAGGATAGCGACGATCTCAAGCTGTTTTATTATGCTTATCCCAAATTGCAATTATGGCGAAAACGGCGTTTTGATATTCGCTGATTGCGGCATCATACCCGATCCTACGACTAAGCAATTGGCTCAGATAGCGATCTCTTCGGCAGAACTGGGCCGTAAAGTGCTGGGCTTCACTCCGCGCGTCGCAATGCTTAGCTATTCCACAAGGGGTTCGGCAACAGGAAGGTTCGTTGAGCGCATCAGGGAGGCGACCGCGCTTTTGAAAGAGATGGAACCCGGGCTCGTTGTTGACGGTGAGCTTCAGGTTGACGCGGCCATAGTGCCCGAAGTCGCAAAATTAAAAAATCCTGATAGCCCCATACAAGGCAATGCCAATATTCTGGTATTTCCTAATCTTGAGGCAGGCAACATCTCCTACAAGCTCGTTGAGAGGTTATCCGGAGGCAGGGCGCTGGGCCCGTTGTTGTCAGGGCTTGTCAAACCTTGCAGCGATCTATCGCGCGGTTGTAACTGGGAAGATGTGGTTGATTGCGCAGCTATCACGGCTATACGCGCCCACTATGAAAGCCAGGTGAGCATATATGACAAGTCATAAGATACTTGTCATCAATTCAGGAAGCTCGTCTATTAAATACAGGCTTTTTGATGTGCAGGTCAGGACTTCGAACAACGCCTCTCGTTATGTCCTTTTGTCAAAAGGCTTTATTGAGAGGATAGGCCACAAGGATTCGGGCGTCAGGAACCATAAGGACGGCATCCAGGTACTTCTAGACGGCCTAATACGCTCATCCAGGGCTAAACTAAAAAATTTAGATGAGATCTTTGCCATAGGCCATCGCGTTGTCCACGGCGGCGTTGCGTTTAAACAACCGACGGTGATAACGGATGAGGTGATCGCTAAAATAAGGGAGTGCATTGAGTTGGCGCCTTTGCACAACCCGGCGAATCTCGCCGGTATTGAGGCGTGCAAAGAGCTTTTGGGCGGTATTAAACAGGTGGCTATTTTTGATACCGCCTTTCATCAGTCTTTGCCGGAACATGCTTACATCTACGGCCTGCCCTACGAATATTACGAGAAATATAATCTGAGGAAATTCGGGTTTCACGGCACCAGCCACCAGTATGTGGCGCACGAGGCAGCCAGGATCTTAAAGAAACGCCTGAATAAACTGAAGCTTATCACCTGCCACTTAGGCAATGGGTGCAGTATCACAGCCGTCAAATATGGCAAGTCCATTGACACAAGCATGGGATTTACGCCTCTTGAGGGGCTGGTAATGGGTACCCGCTGCGGCGATATTGATCCAGCTTCCGTTATTTTCCTGGCGGAAAAAGAAAAGATAAGCCTTGAGGAAATAGATAAGATCTTGAATTACAAGAGCGGTTTAAAAGGCATCTCAGGGTTAAGTAATGATATGAGAGAGATCAAAACAGCCGCAAAAGCCGGCAACAAAAGGGCGAAATTGGCGCTTGAGATATTCGCCTACAGGATAAAAAAATATATCGGCAGTTATGTTGCGGCTCTCGGAGGCGTTGACGCGATTGTCTTTACGGCTGGCATAGGTGAGAACGAAAAGGACATCAGAAATATGATCTTAAAAGATATTTTCGGATTTTTAAGCAGGAAGAAGGTAAAGATACTTATCATTCCCACGAACGAAGAGCTGATGATTGCTCGTCAAACATACCATATGGTTAAATGAGGAGCGCTTTATGTTTAGAACCATGCTTAAATCAAAGATCCACAGGGCTAAAGTCACAGCAACCAAGTTATATTACGAAGGCAGTATTGCCGTAGACTCGTTGCTTCTTAAGGCTGCTGACATTCTCTCAGGTGAAAAGGTGGAAGTCTTGAATTTGAACAACGGCTCACGCATAGAAACGTATGCCATAGAGGGCAAAAAAGGATCCGGCGAGATATGCCTCAACGGGCCTTCAGCCCGTTTTGCCTGCGAGGGGGATGAAGTGATTATTCTTTCCTATAGCCTTGTCTGCGACGAGGAAGCAGTCAAAATGAAGAAAAAGATCATCCATGTTGATTCCTCAAACAGGATTAAAGATTAGGTATTATGGGGATCCTTCTTTGCGAAGGCGCTCAAAACCCGTCAGGGAGGTGACTGACGCAGAGCGCTCTATTCTTGAGCAGATGGCTGAGTTGATGAGGTTATCAGGCGGGGTAGGCCTGGCAGCGCCTCAGGTAGGTGTCAATAAACAGATGGTCATGGTTGACGTGGGCTCTGGCCTGGTTACGTTGATCAATCCCAGGATCTTAAAGAAGACAGGATCTGCAGTTATGGAAGAAGGTTGTCTGAGCCTTCCCGGAGTATATGTCAAGGTCAGAAGGGCAAGAAAGATCGTAGTTGGCGGTTATAACGAACAGAATGAAAAGGTAACGCTTAGCGCTCAGGATCTATTCGCTCGGGCGCTTCAGCATGAGATAGACCACCTGAGAGGCAAGCTTATTATTGATTACGCGAATTTTATACAGAAGATCAGGTTGAGGAGAAAACTAAAAGACATGAGGCAGGAGGATGTTGATGGGTTATTCTAAGAGGGTGGCTTGGTTATAGACGTTGTTATTATAGGCGCGGGGCCGGCGGGTTTGACAGCCGCGATTTACGTTGGCCGCTCCAAACTAAAGACTCTGCTGGTGGAAAAGTCTTTTGTCGGAGGGCAGGTCCTTTTAACGGAGCTAATTGAGAATTACCCGGGTATCTATCAAATGAAATCCAGCGAGTGGGTTGAGGCGGCAAAGAAACAGATCGCCGCACTTAGCGACGTAAAAGTAGCTGAAGAGACAAAAGTTGAAAAGATAGAGAACAAGGGCGGAATTTTTCAAACGCATGTCGTTTCTAACGAGACCGGCCTGCGGGCGATCTACGAATCAAAGTGCGTTATCGTAGCTACGGGTTCACGTGCTCGCCGATTAGGGGTTAAAGGGGAAGAGGGGCTTATAGGCCGCGGAGTTTCTTATTGCGCCACCTGCGACGGCCCGCTTTTTAAAAATAAAGATGTAGTCTTGGTGGGCGGAGGAGATGTAGCTGTTGAAGAAGCGCTTTATTTAAGAAAGTTTGTTAAATCGTTGACTATCGTTCATCGCCGCGACGAGCTTCGCGCCACAGCGGTGTTGCAGGACAGGGTGAAGGCGGATAAGGAGATCTATATCAAGTGGGATTCTGTGCCTGTTGAGGTATTAGGCAAAACGCGCGTTGAGGGCCTTAAAGTAAAGAATACAAAATCTCAAAAAGAAGAGATATTGCCTTGTGACGGGATCTTTGTTTTTATAGGGTCTGACCCTGATACAGGCCTTCTTAAAGGCGTCCTTGATCTAAATACCGTCGGCTGCGTTGTCACCGACGAAGGAATGATGTCTTCCTGCTCCGGCATCTTTGCCGCGGGTGATTGCCGCGTCAGGCCTTTTAATCAGGTCGTTACAGCCTGTTCTGACGGCGCCATAGCCGCTTTTTCCGTAAGAAAATTTTTGGATAATAAGATCTATTGAATGACGCAAAAGTAATGGAAG
>JBBTLH010000083.1:0-6660 GCA_038068755.1 Candidatus Omnitrophota bacterium | reverse complement strand
AGGTTTTTCCACAGAAGACCATATTTTCAAAGCTCTTGCCATGGGTTCGCCTTATGTCAAAGCTGTCTGCATGGGCAGGGCATTAATGATACCCGGCATGGTCGGCAAGAACATTGGTTACTGGCTTAAAGACGGCAAGCTTCCTCCAACCGTATCGGATTTTGGCAAAACGGAGAAGGAAATATTCGTCTGTTACGATGAATTGGAAGAGAAGTACGGAAAAGACATGAAAGATATTACTCTCGGAGCTGTAGGGGTATATTCTTTCGCGCAGAAGATAAGAGTCGGCCTGCAGCAATTAATGGCCGGCAGCAGGAACTTTAAATTAAGCACGATATCAAGAAACGACCTCATGTCTTTGACAGAGGACGCGGCTTCGGTTTCCGGCATACCTTACGTTATGGAGGCTTACCGGAAAGAAGCTGAGGACATACTTAGCGGCAAGGGCAGATCAAGAGTAGCAGTTAGGAGGTAGTTCATGGAGAAGAGGGGGTTGTGCAGCGCCTGTGTATTTGACAAAGAGTGCAGTTTTCCCCGTAAATATCCTATTTGGGAGTGTGGAGAATTCAGCATCTTTTTGCCGGCAGGTAATAGAGGTATGAAAAAGAGAGCAAAGCCATTCGCGAAGGCGAGAGTGTAAGGATAAAAAACTGAGGGTGTTTTTTAATGTCAGGTTACCCACAAAAACAGGGACTCTATGACCCGGCTTATGAACACGATAGCTGTGGTGTAGGCTTTGTTGTTCACATGAACGGTAAGAAGTCCCATGACGTCGTTATTCAGGGGTTGACAATATTAAGCAACCTTAGCCACCGCGGCGCTCAGGGCGCTGACCCCAAGACAGGCGACGGCGCCGGTATTTTGATACAATTGCCTCATGAATTTTTCAAGTCTGAATTAAGCATGACAGGCGTTAAGCTTCCTGATTTCGGCTTATATGCGGCGGGTATGGTATTTTTACCGGATAGGCCCGAAAGCGCTGAATTTTGCAGATCTGTTTTTGAAGAAACAGCCGTTGGCGAAGGGTTTAAGACCCTGGCTTGGCGCGATGTGCCTTTAGATAATTCACGCATAGGTTTAACTGCAAGAGAAGTCCAACCTCTTGTAAGGCAGGTTTTTTTACTGAAACCCTTATCTATAAAGGACGCGCAAACTTTTGAACGCAGGCTCTATATACTGCGCAGGCTTGTTGAGAAAAAAGTAGCAGCCTCTTCTTTGGCTGATAAAAATGCGTTTTATGTCTTGAGCCTGTCTTCCAGGACAATAGTTTATAAGGGCCTGCTCATGGCCGGGCAGCTGGAGTCTTTCTACAGGGACCTGGCTGATGGAAGAGTGTCAAGCGCGCTTGCCCTGGTGCATTCCCGTTATTCAACTAACACTTTCCCTTCCTGGGATCTGAGCCAGCCTTTTAGATTTCTTGCTCACAACGGCGAGATCAATACCTTGCGCGGTAACATTAATTGGATGACCGCGCGGCAGGCGAGCCTGGCTTCTCCTCTTTTTGGCGATGATATCAGGAAACTTTTTCCCGTAATAGTCCCCGGAGGTTCTGATTCTGCGTCATTGGACAATATGGCTGAGTTCCTGCTTATGTCAGGCAGGCCGCTTGCGCATGTGATGATGATGCTTATACCGGAAGCGTGGGAAAACGACGCGTCTCTGGATGAAAGCAAAAAAGGATTTTATGAATATCATTCCGCTTTGATGGAGCCGTGGGACGGGCCTGCGGCTGTCGCGTTTACCGACGGCGTTTCTATCGGAGCTATATTGGACAGGAACGGCCTGCGTCCGGCGCGTTATACCGTCACTAAAAATGGCCTCGTGGTCATGGCCTCGGAAACCGGTGTTTTGGATCTTAAGCCTGAGGATATCCTTTGTAAGGGGCGGCTGCAGCCCGGCAAGATGTTTCTCGTGGACACTGTTGAAGGCCGCATAATAGACGACGCAGAGATAAAAAAGAAGATATTTGCGTCTCAGCCTTATTGTCAGTGGGTAAAAAAAGGCGTAGTCCGGCTGGAGGATCTTTCGCCGAAACAGGGGCCTGCGCCCATAAAAGAAGATGAACTATTAAAGCAGCAGCTTGCTTTCGGCTATACGCGGGAAGACATAAAGATAATCATGGTTCCCATGGCCGAAACAGCTTTAGAACCTACAGGTTCCATGGGTTCGGATATGCCGTTGGCTGTTTTGTCAAACTATCCGCAGTCTATTTATAATTATTTCAAACAACTTTTTGCGCAGGTGACCAATCCTCCGATAGATTCTATACGCGAAGGAGTGGTGATGAGTATTGAGGGATTCCTTGGAAAGCAGCTCAATCTTTGCGCCCAAAGTGACAGGCACTGTGAGCTTATCAAATACAGGCAGCCGGTCCTGAGTAACGAAGAACTTGCAAAGCTGCGTTTTATTGACTCAAACGGATTCCGCGCAAAGACACTTTCCATCCTGTTTGATCTAAAGAAGAGTTCTCTTGAATCAGCCGTGGAGCGCATTTGCCGGGAAGCGTCGCAGTGCCTCAAAGACGGCTATAACCTGATTATCTTGAGCGATCGCGGTGTTTCTTCAGAGATCGCAGCCATACCTTCGCTTTTGGCTGTAAGTGCCGTGCATCATCACCTTGTCAGGGAAACGACGCGCATGCAGGCAAGCCTCATAGTTGAGACGGGTGACGCCAGAGAGGTTATGCACTTCGCGCTTCTTTTAGGTTACGGCGCCAATGCCATTAATCCTTATCTGGCCTATGAAACATTGCTTGATCTTTACAGAAAAAAAGAGGCCTTTCCTGGTTACGATGGTGACAAGATACTCGCAAATTACATAAAAGCTATTGATAAAGGGCTATTGAAGATATTTTCCAAGATGGGTATTTCCACTTTGAAGAGTTATTGCGGCGCGCAGATATTTGAGGCGTTAGGTTTAGGCAAAGAGGTCATAGACAACTATTTCAGCGGGACAGCTTCAAGAGTGGGCGGTGTGGATATAGAGGCAATTCAGAAAGAGGCCATTTTATGCCATCGCAGAGGGTTCCCTGAAAGAGAGACGAGCGAGCTCTCATTGCCTGTCGGAGGCTGGTATCAATATCGCAAGGACGGCGAATACCATATGTGGGATCCCGATACTATTATAGCTTTGCAGCAGGCGGTGCGTCTAAAAGATTATAACGAGTTCAAAAGGTTTACAGGCCTTATTGATGATCAGAGAGGGCATTTAACGACTTTGCGCGGACTCTTGCGATTTAAAAAATTCAGGCCCGTGCCATTAGAAGAAGTAGAGCCTGTAAGCGAGATCGTCAAGAGATTCGCTACGGGCGCTATGTCTTTCGGGTCTATTTCTAAAGAGGCCCATGAGGCTATAGCTATAGCTATGAACAGGCTGGGCGCTATGAGCAATTCAGGCGAGGGTGGCGAAGATCCTGCCAGGAATATACCTTTGCCCGGCGGCGATTCTAAGAGAAGCAGGGTTAAACAGGTCGCATCCGGGAGATTCGGCGTTAACAGTTATTATTTGACTAATGCTGATGAGCTCCAGATCAAGATCGCCCAAGGCGCTAAGCCGGGGGAAGGCGGGCAGCTACCCGGCCATAAAGTGGATGCTATAGTAGCTAAAATAAGGCATTCAACTCCGGGCGTGACGCTGATATCTCCGCCGCCGCACCATGATATATATTCTATTGAAGACCTGGCTCAGTTGATCTTTGATCTGAAAAACGTCAATCCCAAGGCGCGCATCAGTGTAAAGCTGGTCTCTGAGATAGGCGTAGGTACTATTGCAGCAGGCGTTGCCAAAGGCCATGCGGAGATGATACTCATATCAGGATACGACGGCGGGACAGGCGCATCGCCATTATCATCCATTAAACACGCGGGGATGCCGTGGGAGCTGGGGCTTTCTGAGGCGCACCAAGTGCTTGTAATGAACGGCCTCAGGGGCCGCGTCAGGCTGCAGACTGACGGCCAAATGCGCACGGGCAAGGACGTAATTGTTGCAGCGATGTTAGGCGCAGAAGAGTTCGGTTTTGCAACGATTGCCCTTATCGCGCTTGGTTGTGTAATGCTCAGGCACTGTCACATGAATACATGCGTCTTGGGCATTGCCACACAGGACGCTGCTTTACGCTGCCGTTTTAAAGGAACGCCGGAACATATCGTGACATATTTTACGTTTTTGGCTAAGCAGGTGCGTGAGATCTTGGCTGAGTTGGGCTTCAGGAAGACAGACGATCTTATCGGCCGAGTTGATATGCTTGAGGTAAATGACGGCCTTCGCCACTGGAAATCTAAAAACGTGGATTTTTCAAATATACTTTACAGGCCGCTAACGAAAGAGGGCATTGCAGTGCGTTGCCTGGAGCGCCAGGATTTTGGTTTAGAGAAGGCGCTTGACTTGGAATTGATCAGAAGGTCGCAGCCTGCTTTGGAGCGCAGGGAACCAGTCAGCATAGAACTCGGTCTAAGGAATGCCAATCGCGCTGTAGGGGCTATGCTTTCAGGAGAGGTCTCAAAGCGTTACGGTCAGCAAGGCCTGCCTGAAGATTCAATAAAGCTGTATTTTAAAGGTACCGCTGGCCAGAGCTTCGGTGCCTTTGGGGCGCGGGGTTTAAGTTTCTTTCTGGAAGGTGATGCAAATGATTACCTTGGTAAGGGGCTTTCCGGCGCCAGGATCGTCGTAGTGCCACCCAGAGAGGCTGTTTTTAGGGCGGAAGAAAATATCATCGTAGGTAATACTGTCCTCTATGGCGCTACAGAAGGCGAAGTCTTTATCCGGGGAGTATCCGGCGAGAGATTCTGCGTGCGGAATTCCGGCGTGCAGGCAGTGGTGGAAGGCGCAGGAGACCACGGCTGCGAATACATGACAGGCGGCAGGGTAGTCGTCATAGGTAAAACAGGCAGGAATTTTGCAGCAGGCATGAGCGGAGGTATCGCCTATGTATATGATGTTGACGGCCAATTCCGATCTCGCTGCAATAAGGATATGGTAGAGCTCGGGCCGATCTCTCTTGAAAAAGATATCAAGACTATACGGGACTTGCTTGAGCAGCATTTTTTATATACGGCAAGCGATGTCGCAAAAAAGATCCTCTCCGGCTGGGATAAAGAACTTGAGAAATTCGTGCGCGTAATGCCGCTTGAATATAAGCGCGTATTGGAGAAAGTGGAAGTAAAGTTGGTAGATGCTGGGGTAGAGGCCTCGGACGGATAAATATGGGCCATGCAAGAGGATTTTTAGATAAGAAAAGACAGACAGCGCCATTGCGGCCTGTGGCTGAGCGCGTTAGGGATTTCCGCGAAGTGGAACTGCTGATGCCTGAAACAAAATCTCAGGAACAGGGTTCGCGCTGTATGGACTGCGGTGTTCCTTTCTGTCATTATGCCTGTCCTGTGGGTAATGTCATCCCGGACTGGAATGATCTGCTATTCAGAGGACAGTGGCGCAAAGCTGTTGAGGTACTGCAATCTTCCAATAACTTTCCTGAATTTACCGGGCGTGTTTGCCCCGCGCTTTGCGAGTCTGCCTGTGTTTTGGAGATAAACGACGATCCTGTGACTATCAGGCAAAACGAGATCGCTATTATTGAATGGGGATTTAAAGAAGGGGTTATAAAACCTTACATTGCGAAACACAAGACAGGCAAGCGCGTAGCTGTCGTGGGTTCGGGCCCTGCGGGTTTAGCCGCTTCCCAGCAATTGACGCGCGCCGGCCATACGATCGTACTTTTTGAAGCTGACGATAAAGCAGGAGGCATTCTTAGGTATGGTATCCCTGATTTTAAATTAGAGAAATGGATAATTGATCGTCGCCTTGATCTGATGCAAAAAGAAGGTTTAAAAATTGAGACAGGCGTATTTGTGGGCAAAGACCTGCCCGGAGATGCACTCACAAAAGAATTTGACGCGGTATGCCTTGCTATCGGCTCGCGCGTCGGGCGCGATCTAGACGTTCCCGGAAGAGGCCTAAAAGGGATCCACTTTGCCATGGATTATCTCAGCGGGAAAGGGCTTATTACGGCAAAAGGGAAACGCGTTGTTATCATAGGCGGAGGAGATACGGGTTCTGACTGCGTGGGCACAGTTATCCGTCAGCGGGCTAAAAGCGTGACTCAGATAGAAGTCTTGCCTAAGCCGCCGTTATGCAGGACAGAAGATATGCCTTGGCCGACGCATCCCAAGATCTTAAAGACATCCAGTTCTCATGAAGAAGGATGCGTCAGAAAGTGGAGTATCCTGACGAAAAAATTTTCCGGCGAGAAAGGCTGCGTGAAAAGAATGCATGCTGTTGATGGGTCAGGCACCGAATTTGAATTGGCAGCAGACTTGGTTATTCTCGCCATGGGTTTCCTGCATCCGGAGCACGGTAGCCTGGTCGCGGATCTGGGCCTGGCATTGGCTCCGCGCGGGACTATTTATGTGGATAATAATTCCATGACTTCCAAGGCAGGTATTTTTGCGGCCGGAGATGTTAGCCGCGGAGCGTCACTCGTAGTCTGGGCCATTTATGAAGGCAGGCGCGCGGCGAGAGAAATAGACAGATATCTTATGGGCTCAACCGATTTGCCGTAACAAACGATTTTTCAAGACCGCGGATCTGGTGTATAATGTGGCCCTATGGGCATCGTGACAAAGAAGGGTGATAAAGGCAAGACGTCTTTATTTTTAGGCGGTG
>JBBTLH010000082.1:7005-7934 GCA_038068755.1 Candidatus Omnitrophota bacterium | reverse complement strand
TACCTCTTTGCTAAAGGCGTCCAGGAGAATAAGACCATTATCCTTCTTGTTGACGAGGCGCAGAAATTAAATCAAACCTCTCTTGAAGTATTGCGCGTCCTGTTGAATTATGAGACCAATGAATTCAAGCTCCTGCAGCTTGTGTTACTTGCGCAGCTTGAGCTTTTGCCGAAAATAAGGGAGATGAAGAACTTAATGGACAGGATAAGTATGAAATATATCATCAACCCCTTAGACGACGTTGAAACAAAAGAGATGATAGAGTTCCGTATCCGTCAGGCCGGGTATCGCTCCAGCATACCTTTGTTTAAAGAAGACGCTATTGTTGAGATATATCAACAAACTCAGGGTTACCCCCGGAGGATTGCCATGTTGTGCCACAAGGCGCTAAAAGCCCTTGTCATGGAGAGCAGGATAGTAGTAGACCGTGATGTAGTCCGTAAAATAGTGGCGGAGGAAGTCGTCTGATGCCCGACCCGAGTTTAACGCCGGAAGAAAAACTTTTAAGGATCATTGAGTCTCCGCCGGAGGTTGTTCGGGGGATGAGGCGCGATCGCCGCATCCCTGATTTCAAGATTGACTTTAAAATATTAAAAGCAAAATACGGCGAAAAGCTTAAAGCGCTTTTAAACCTCAAGGCCGCGAGCGTTGTTTTAGTCTTTTTCTCAGGCGTGGCGACGATGTATCTAGGCCTGGATTTCTGGCTGGGCGCGCCCAGGCTTACCAACGTCCAGCGCCTTGAGATGTTGGCAAAAAAAATGGAAGTCGGTGACATGACTTTAGGACAGCTGGAACCGCTCTCCATGTATCTTCAGGAAATAACCCAGCGCAATATTTTTTCCCTGCCTGAAACCGTTGAGCAGGCAGCCGCGAAAAAGGCCGAGCCGGCAGTTGAATTGAAGAGCCTAATAGACGGCCTGAAGGTCGTG
>JBBTLH010000082.1:0-6995 GCA_038068755.1 Candidatus Omnitrophota bacterium | reverse complement strand
CATCATCTGGTCCGATGCGCCCCAGGCCATTGTTGAAGATTCCAAGGACGGTAGGACCTATCTTTTGAACAGAGGCAGCAAGATCAAAGACGCGCGCGTAAAAGATATCTTGAAGGACAGAGTTATATTGAGTTATGATAGTCAGGAAGTGGAGTTAATGTAAATGCATAAATTCAAAAAATACATCATCGGTATATATGCTGGTGTTTTTGTTTTATCCATCTTTGTTGCCGGCGCTTACCGCGTCATGGCGCAGGGAGAGCCGCCGCAGCAGGAGGAAGCTGCCCCTGCGGCTTCGCCCACAGGTAACCTATCCGATATGGCGACCATAACAGACGCAGGCCCTGGCAAGATATCTCTTGACCTAAAGGGCGTTGATGTAGTTGAACTTTTAAAGATACTCGCCGTCAAGATGGCAATAAACATCGTGCCTACCAAAGAAGTGACGGGCCGCGTCAATGTCTTCTTAAACAACGTTACCTTTGAGGACGCGCTTGACATCATCCTTATCACGAATTCCCTCGCCGCCGTCAAAGAAAAGAATATCATTACGGTAATGACGCTGGAAAAGTACACGCAATTATACGGCAAAAAATATAAAGAGCCGCGTAAGGTCAGAATGCTTTCGCTCAAACACGCCTCCCCCAAAGATATTTCCAGCGCCCTTGGCCAATTGAAGACTGATATCGGCAAAGTTATCATTGACGAACCCACCGGCACCGTCATCCTCGTTGACATTCCGGAGGCGCTGGATCTGATGGAGAAGACCACAAAAACCCTGGATTCTCCGAATGATACCCAGATCTTCAACCTCAAATACGCCAAGGCTGAAGACCTAAAAGGCCAGCTTGCAAGTGTTTTTACTCCGGGTTCAAGCAATGTGGAATTGGACGCCAGGACTAACAAGATAGCCATAAGCGACCTGCCGGATAAAATGAAAAAGATAAAAAGGATGATAGAGGCATTTGACACTCCTACTAAGCAGGTCTTGATAGAAGCGCAGATAGTCCAGATCTCGCTTAATGATAGGACGCAGTTCGGCATAGACTGGGAGAAATTTTTTAAAATGGCGGCATGGGGTAAGTTCAGCCCTGATTTTAAAGGAAAATTTCCCGTGACAGGCCTTGGTAATTACGGCCAGATGAGCGTCGGCACGCTGGCGGCCAACAATTTTAACGTAGTCATACAGGCATTGAATAGCATTGCCAAAACGAACATACTTTCCCGGCCGAGGATCGCCGTGGTGAATAACCAGGAGGCGAGTATTCTTATCGGTTCCAAGGAAGTCTATTTTTCGCAGACGCAGAGCCAGTCCAGCGTCACGACAACGACAGCCGAATCCGTCAACTACGTTGACGTAGGCGTCAAGCTTAACGTTACACCTACCATCACCGATGATGATTTTGTGATTATGAAGATAAGGCCTGAGGTCAGCACTGTCAGGGAAACTGCGGTCTCGCCGTTAGGCAGTAAAGTCCCTGTTGTTGAGACGTCTCAGGCAGAGACCACGGTCAAGGTCAAGGATAAGGCGATGGTCATGATAGCCGGCCTCATGAAAGAAGAACTGCGCGATACGCGCGCCGAGATGCCGGTTTTAAGAAAGATACCTGTTATTCGCTGGCTTTTCGGCAATAAGGATATGGCAAAGGTAAAGACGGAATTAGCCATTTTCATTACACCCCATATTATCACCGGCGATGTGGAAAAGGTGGATGCCGAAAGGGAGCAGGTCAAGGCTCGCGGGGTCTTGACGAAAAAAGTTAAAACTTCTTTGGAGTAATTTGAGCACCATTCATATCATATGATGAAATTTATAGCGATAGCTGTAAGCGGTGTTTTCGCCATAGCGGCGTTGGCAGCCGGCCTCCTTTATAAGAGCGAATCCGACAAGAATAATCTCCTGCGCACGGAAAACTTAAAGACTGCCGATGAGGCGCAGACGGAGATGAAAGAATTGAAAGAAGATATTAAGAAAGAGCGCGATAAGAGCTTAGACGACAAACAAAAACTCCTTGATCAGATGAACCAGCTATCCAAGGAAAAAGACAAGGCTGTCAAAGAGGCAGAGGAAGTAAAGAAGGGCGTCCTTAAAGAGAGGGAGATATCGCTGGTTGCGGGCGATGATCTTGAGAAGCTGCGCAAAGAAGTCGCTGCCATAGCAAGGGAAGGCAAGGATGGTATTAAACAGCTTGAAGAGAGTTTTAGGAAGAAACAGCAGAGTTATGAGACGAGGATATTGTCTTCTGAGGCTCAGCTTGCCAAGGCTAAGGCCAAAATAAGTTCCGAAGCCGACAGATATCACTATAATCTCGGCGTTGTTTACACGCAGAACAAGGATTTTGATTCCGCGGTCAAGGAATTCAAGACGGCGCTCGGCTACAACCCAAAAAATGCGCAGGCTCATTATAACCTCGGCATCATCTACGACGATTACTTCAAAGACAGGGAGAATGCCAAGTATCATTACCGCAATTATCTGGAACTCTCTCCGGACTCCGATGACGCTGAAGCCGTCAAAGAGTGGCTTGCCAATTTAGACAAATAACCTCCCCAATGAGACAAACTGTTCTGTTCAATTTTTCTCATTAGAGTGAAGATAAGATTATGCCGAAACGTATAACTATAGACTGGAGAATGGTGGCAGGTTTCTCAGGCCTGCTTTTTTTGATCATTGCCGTAGGGCTTATCGGCATCCGGCAGATTGAGAATTTGAGTTCGGTGGTTAGCTATTTAGCCAAGATTGATATGCCCATGCAGAACGCCGTGCTTGAGATGAAATCTTCAAACAGCAAGTACGCGATGGGTATCCGCAGCTATATGTTCTGGCGAAGCGCCAAGTATCTTGAGGCTGTCTCGGTCGCGCAGAAGTTGGATCTTGTGCGTTTTGCCTCGGCAAACTTTGACAAGCACCTCGCTTTTTACGCTTTGCACGCCGGACTTTCTCAGGAGAAGGAATGGGTCCGGACCGTGCGCGAAAGTGAAACCGAGTTACGCAAGACCGGCGATACTATCATCGCCATGTTAGATAAGGCCGAAGGTGTACCCAGCGATGAGAGAAAAGTTTTGGAAGGCGCTATCAATAAACACCTGATGGATTTTGAAGGCAAGCTCTTTCAGATAGACGCTTATTTAGACAACCCTTTACAGAAGTCAGTTTTAAGCGCGATTGACAATCAGTTATCCGTAGCTGAGGCAGGCAAGAGGCGCTCGGTTGTCCTACTTTGGTGGTCTCTTCTGGTCGGCCTCTTATTAGGCGCTCAGACAGCGTATCTTATTTACCGGCGCAGCAAAAGAGAGCAGGAGCACCGCGAATTATTATGGCGCCAGGTCATAAGAGTAGAAGAAGAGCAGCGCAACAATCTATCGCTTCAGATACATGACCAGATGGGACAGGACTTAAGCGCTTTAAAGATATATTTAGGGCTTTTAGAAAGGGACCTTGCGCCCGAGATGAAAGAGCAAAAAGAGCGTATAGAGAAGACCAAGAAGATATTAGACGGCCTTATGGATAAGACGCATAATATATCAGAGTTGCTCAGGCCTCCGGAATTAGACGATCTGGGGTTATCTGAGAGCATAGCCGCCCTTATCCTCCAGCACAAAGAGATGACAGGCAATAATTATAACTACGAAAGGCTTGGGCAAGACGCGCTCCTTTCGCCGGAACATAGCCTTATCCTTTACCGCGTTGTCCAGGAGGCGCTGACTAATATTGCCAAGTATTCCGAGGCCAAGAACGTGGAAGTCTTGCTTGAGAAAAAGAACGATAAGGTCGCTCTTATCGTCAGCGACGACGGCGTTGGATTTGATTACGATGAATATACAAGACGGCCTACGCGCCGAAAAGACGATAAATTAAAACTTGGGCTACAGGGGCTGCGTGAAAGGATAGAACTTATCGGCGGAACTCTTCGCGTCTATTCAAAACTGGGCCAAGGCACAAAATTGGAAGTCACGCTACCCATTTAAAGCCGATGCGTCGAGGTCCGACCTTGGTATATTCGGAGGATTAAATGCCTTACACCGTGCTAATAGCAGATGACCACGATATCATCCGGGAAGGGATAAAGAACATCCTGCGTAATCAGAAAGATTACGAAGTCGTGGCTGAGGCCGCCGACGGCCAAGAGGCGCTTGATAAAGTAAGCGCCTTAAAGCCGGATATCTTGTTGCTTGATATCACTATGCCAAAGAAGAGCGGTCTTGAGATATTGGATCAGCTCCAGCGCTCATCGCGCAAGACCAAGATCTTGATCATCAGCGTGCATAAAGCAGACGCCTACATCATGCGCGCGCTTAAGGCTGGGGTTAAGGGCTACTTAAACAAAGAGAATGCCGCAGACGACCTCCTGCCGGCTTTGCGCAAGATCACCGCTGGTCAGGTCTATCTTAGCTCGCAGGCTTCATCCTATTTGTTGGAAAAAGCGTCCAAGGGCCCTGAAGAAATGGCAAAAGAAAATATCTTAAGCGAGCGCGAAACTGAAGTCCTGCGCCTTGTGGCAGAAGGCAAGACAGCTAAAGAAATAGCAGAGAGCCTTTTTATAAGCGCCAGGACAGTTGAGAACTACAAGAACAACCTCTTGAAAAAACTTGGGCTTCACAAGTCAAGCGACCTGATAAAATACGCGATCAAGAACAAAATCGTTGACCTTGAGTGAGACAAACTGTTCTGTTCAATTTGTCTCATTGGGCGAGTTGGTATAGATAGTATATTCTGCATTTAGCTTTCCCTTATCTTGTATCCCTCAAGCTAAATTCCAAGCAATTCTCATTATAATGAGACAAACTGTTCTGTTCAATTTTTCTCATTCAACAAGGAGGGAAAGATGGGTGTAACTACGGCTGGAAAAAGACTAATTGTTAAAGGTGGTATTTACCATGTTATCCAACGGGCTCCTGGTAAAGAGTATGTTTTCGTAGAGGACAATGACTACTTGTATTTTTTAAAGCTCCTGAAAGAGACCGCGCAAGATTTCAAAATAAAAATATACTGTTTTGCCCTATTGCCTAATCACCTTCATTTGCTTTTGGAGATAGAAGAAGAAAACCTCTCTTTGGCCATGCAGAATCTCTTTAGGCTTTATGCGACTTATTTCAACAAAAAATATGAACGAAAAGGCCATGTGTTCAGCGGTCGGTTCAGGGCACCATTTTGCAACGATGAAACATATTTATTAACGGCCTCAGCTTATATCCATGTCAATCCATTGAAGGCAAATTTATGTCAAAACTTTAGAGATTATCGGTGGAGCAGCGTGCATTTGTATATAGACAGGCCAAAAGAGAGCTTTGTCCGCCCTGCTAAAATTTTGAGTCTTTTAAATAATGATCAGATGCTTGCATCTCGCATGTACGAAGAAATGCTCTTGTTTTATGCTGCTACAAAGGGGAAAGTTCTTATTGATCATCGTTCTTTTAATAGAGCTATTCGGGTAGGGATAGGCTTTTTGAAAGATGTGCCATTGCCAGGCCGAGAAGATAATTTAGAGTCATTGATGAGTCAATTAAAATCAGGCAAGAGATTGATGACCGCTGAAAGTCAGAACGGACGCAAATATATCGTTACCCAGTTATTGGCAAGGGGGTATGAACATCAAGAGATACAGGATCAGCTTAAGATAAGCCCAGCAACCCTATACAGGATAATTCAATCCAACGAATGAGACAAAGTGTTCTGTACAGTTTGTCTCATTAGAGTAGTTTGTGCAAGAAGAAAGTGGGTGTTTACGGATACCCTATATTATATATATATGATATATTTACCCTGGAGATCCGAAAATGGATATAGACAAATACTTCAAGACAAACAGGGTATTTCCAAAGGTAAGCTTGCTTGCTTTGGGCTTAACTATTTATAAATCAATAAGTTACAGCTCTGTAAAAATACATTCACCACTACTTCCGGACCAGTCTAAGCTTGAAATAAGCACAGATTTACAGAAAAAAACCTGTGGTTTTACGTCATGGGATGACGAATGCTTTGATCTGGCCCACCAGATCTTCAGCCTCATGAGTATTTCTAAAGAAAACAACGGCGATGCGTCAGTTTATCAAATAGAGAAAGATGAATCGGCATACCGTTTAAGCGAAGACAGGACCAGCCAACCACTTTTACTGCCCCATAAACGCATTCTTACGCTAACCCATAAAAAAATGACAGACAAAAAATCAAAAAATACTTTTCTTTCCGAAAATTATTTTGATATAATACATGGTATCATAAGATGCTATATGTCCAGGTTATGGAAAAGGAT
Source organism: Candidatus Omnitrophota bacterium (assembly GCA_038068755.1). Lineage (GTDB taxonomy): Bacteria > Omnitrophota > Gorgyraeia > Velamenicoccales > Velamenicoccaceae > Phelpsiimicrobium. Next base: position 741 of record JBBTLH010000082.1, on the reverse strand, counting down.
GAAAAAAATTTTATCCCCTATCCCCAATGAGAAAAAGTGTTCTGTTCAAATTGTCTCATTGGGTTTTGTTTTAGCTGCTGCTTGCCTGTTTTCTTTTTACTCTCTTCCTGTGTTTGCGGAAACGATATCTTACGAATCCGCACTGGTGTGGCGCGCAGACGCAAGCGGCGACTATGCCTTGCCTAATATAGCGGCCAATAGCACACATATCAGTAATCCAGCTATAGTCACCAAAGGATTGATCAAGACTATCACAACCACTTGGCAATCCGAAGGCGACGTGCAGTTAGAAGTGAGCGCGGATGACGGGCTGCATTTTATGCCTGTCGTAAACGGCGTGCCGCTGGCCGCAGGCTTTATAGAGGGCACGAGCTTAAAGTGGAAAGTCATAGTCGGCTCAGACGGTAAATTAAACGAAGTCAGAATAGTCTACACGGATTCTTCGGGCGTTGTGGGGAGTTTCGGCAATCCTGAACTTGATAATTTCAAATACAGAAAAAGTTTCCGTATTACCGGGCCCGGTGCAAAGGGCCTTTTTAATTATCAGGTGCGTGTCCGTGTAGCTGAATCCGGCAACATAGAAGGCGCTCTCCTTCACTGCGACGGCCATGTGCTCTCAGATTTCAAAGATATCCGCTTTACGCTCTCCGATGGCGAAACCACATTACCTTATTATTTGGAAAAGATAGAAGGAGAAAAACCCAATCGCACGGCAGAGTTCCTTGTCAAGGTGCCACAACT
>JBBTLH010000081.1:0-8122 GCA_038068755.1 Candidatus Omnitrophota bacterium | reverse complement strand
TCCCAAAGTAGCGGCTATCCTCAATATTACTCCCGATCATCTGGACCGCTACGCCGGGATTGAAGATTATCTAAAAGCCAAGAAGAGGATTTTTATGAACCAGGACAAGAATGATTTCCTGGTTTTAAATTACGGGGATGAGGCTTTACGTATTTTAGCCGCTGAAGCAAAATCAAAGGTTTTGTTCTTTAATAAAGAATCATCCGAAAAAGAGTTTGACCAGAATCAGATGGCCGTTTTGGCTGTGGCCAAAGCCTTGGGGATCGATCGCAAGGTTTGTTTGGAAGTTTTTAAGGATTTCAAGGGCGTTGAACACCGTCTGGAATTTGTCAGGAATCTAAAGGGTATCGATTTTGTCAATGATTCTAAAGCCACAAATATTGATTCAACTATTTGGGCCCTCAGGAATATAAAAAAGCCTGCTGTTTTAATCGCGGGCGGCCGCGATAAGGGCAGCGATTTTGCTTCCATAAGAGGCCTGGTAAAAGAAAAAATACGGGAGGTTGTCCTGGTAGGAGAGGCGAACGAGCGCATTGCGGCTGCCTGGGATAAACTTTTGCCTATTTCGCAAGTCAAAACATTTCAAGAAGCAGTGGCCGTTGCCTATAGCAAAGCAAAATCAGGGGAGATAGTCCTGTTTTCTCCGATGTGTAAAAGCTTTGATATGTTCACGGATTACGAGCACCGGGGCAGGACGTTTAAAGAGCTTGTTAATCAGCTGGAATAAAGAATGCCTTTAATGCCAAATGTCAAATTAAACCCCTATCCTCTTAAAAATGAAGAGTATCTGATATGAATATTTTTTTGTTAGTTAACAAGCTTTTAATTGTATTATTCATCCGCTCGGCATTCGCGAGAAGTTTCTCGAAAGAGGCAAAAACAACTCGTCCGTCGGCTATCGCCAGGACGGACTCAAACAGTTTTTGCCAAAAACTTTTCGAAAAACTTTTTGCTCATAACATGCCTCTTTATGCTACTGAATAATACAATTAAAAGCTTTTGACAGAACGAAGGTCACAAAAAGGAGACACTATGAAAAAAATATTAAATATTTTGTTGTGTCTAACTATGCCGTTGATATTTTCTTCATCTCTTGCGTTTGCAAAGAGAGTGCCGTTGGCCTGGGATGAATTAATAAAATCATCAGAGTTTATTGCGATGGCGTCCCTAGTAAAAATTGAAGAAAATCTGGCTAACAATAAAACAATCGCAACTTTTAAAATTTTGTCGGTTTATAAAGGCGATAGAGTTGAAAGTATAGAAGTTGACAATTCAGCAGGCAGGATCGAAGACACAGTTGTATTTAACGAAACAGGTATGTATATTTTATTCCTTAAGAAAGCTTCTGGAAATTATCCTTACAAGTATGAATTATCAGCTGAGCGTTTTTTTAAAATTGCTTACCTGCGAGAAACTAGTGGGAAATCCATCTCTGTTATTGACGAAACGAGCTATTCTTATCTTACAGGGATCCCTGAAGAATTATTTATAGAAAAAGAAATAAGATTGAGCGCTTACGGGAAAAGTTTTGACTTTAAAACTAAGGTTATTGAAGAGTCCAACGTTGAAAAGTGGCTTTGGAAAACTTTTCCGGCTGATTTCACTCGTTCGAAGGTAAATGAAGAGTCCGACAAAGTGACGAAGAAGAAGGATGCTGGTGAGGAGAAGTCCATTTCTAGTTTTAGAAGAATAATTAAACGGTCTGTAGGTCAAGGAGATTATGTTCGCGATCAACGTTCACCCCAAGAAGCCTGTAACACAATAAAACAGTCTGTGTGTACTGATAATTCTGGTTTTGATTGTAAATTAATTGATTCGGGCAGGGTTGATTCTCCAAAAGATTTTGTTAAATGTGTGGATGGCGTTTTTATGGGAGGATGCTTTTCTTGTGTATTTGGATGTAACCCTATTAAATCCAAAGATAAGCAATAGATTCTTATTAATTATATTGATATCAGACATTTTTAACATCTGTTATCTTTAGGATAAAACAATGAGAAGCACTAGGATCTCTATTTTTGTAACGATGCTTATCCTTATAGGCATAGGCATTGTTATGATCTACAGCGCCAGTTCCATACCTATGTGGCAGAGCACAGGCAGGAGCAGCAGCCTTTTAAAAAAACAGTTCCTGTATCTTGTCCTTGGTTTTGCCGCTATGTTCGTCACTATGGTTGTTGATTATCAGAAGCTGCGCAAGATAGCTAAGCCGCTTTTGATATTTACTATTATTCCCCTGATCCTTGTCCTTGTCCCGGGCATATCCAGAGAGTCGGGAGGGGCCAAAAGGTGGCTTCATGCTTTTGGTTTCAATTATCAGCCCTCGGAGTTCGTTAAGATAGCCCTTATTATTTATGTCGCTGATTTTATCAATCGCAATGCGCGGTTTCTTAAGGAATTTTGGCGCGGCTTTGTGCCGCCTATGCTCGTTTTAGGGTTTGTGATTTTGCTTGTCCTGCTTCAGCCTGATCTGGGCACAGCTATTTCTTTTGTGGTCCTGGTATTTACGATGATGTTTGTTTCCGGCGCTAAGCCGCAGCATATTATTTTGACTTTTATATCAGCATTACCTTTTCTGTATCTTCTTGTTTTCAGTGTTCCGTACCGCAGGGCGAGGATACTCGCTTTTTTGAACCCGTGGCTTGACCCCAGGGGCAGCGGTTTCCAGATTATTCAGTCCCAGATAGCTCTTGGCTCTGGCGGCCTCTTAGGAGTCGGATTAGGGCAGGGGAAACAAAAGCTTTTTTATCTGCCCGCGGCGCATACGGATTTTATTTTTTCCATCATCGGTGAAGAATTAGGGCTATTAGGCGCTGGTCTCGTCATACTCCTTTTCATTTTTTTGATATGGAACATGTCCAGGATCGTTTACAGCGTCCGCGACCCTTTTGGGAAATTGATCTGCATAGGCGTCTTGACTCTTATCGCCTTCTCGGCGGTTGTCAACATCGGCGTTTCAATAGGTTCTCTTCCTACTAAGGGCTTGCCGCTGCCTTTTATCAGTTACGGAGGTTCCTCTTTGATATTTCATATGGTGGCCGTGGGATTGCTATTGAATATTTCAAAGACCGAAGAGGTTACTTTATGACACCTTTCGCTAATCGGACACCCGGCCCTAATAGGAATTGGGCCAGTGTTCGCCCCGTGGCGAAGATCATGGTGGTTGCCTCAGGCAGCGGCGGCCATGTGTTTCCCGCTATCGGTTTTTGCAACGAACTCAAAGAAACGCTGCCCGGTAGCTTCAGGATCATCTTTGTAACTACTCCGGATTTTGATATGGTCGGCCCTGAATTTAATCCTATTTTTCTGAAAGTGAATAAGTCGGCGCGGGGTATTTTTCGGCTCGTCATTGCAACTTTTAAGCTTATGTTCGGTGTCCGGCCGGATATCGTTTTTGGTTTCGGTGGGTATATCTCCGTGCCTTTTTTGATCCTGGCAAAAATATCAGGTAAAAAAACGCTTTTTCATGAACAGAACGTCGTTCCGGGAAGGGCCAATAGATTTTTAGCTGACTGGGTTGACAGGATAGCTATTTCTTTTCCCGGGACCGAAAAATACCTAAAAAGATATAGAAAAAAGATATTTCTTACGCGTTATCCTTTAAGAAAAAATATGCGCGTTGTACCAAAAGACGAGGCGCTGCGATTTTTTGGTTTTGACGCCGGTTTTTTTACTGTCTTGGTCATGGGAGGGAGTCAGGGGGCCAGCCGGCTCAACAACGTTTTTATAGAAGCTATTAAGGTTAGCAATAACTCACCACGGCTGCAGGTCATACATTTGGCCGGACGCGTTAACGCGGCAGCTGTCAAGGAGGCCTATTGTCACCTGAACATAAAAAGTAAAGTTTTTGATTTTTTTGAGTGTATGGAATATGTCTATTCGGCGGCTGACCTGGCCGTGAGCCGTTCAGGCGCCGGATGCGTTATAGAGATCATGCGTTTTGGCCTGCCTTCAATATTGGTACCGTATCCATTTGCCGGGGCGCATCAAGTGCAAAACGCAAAGGTCTTAGCCGACAAGGGCGGGGCCATCATGGTTGAGGAGCACAGGTTGACTCCGGCGCTGATAAGCGGGCTTTTGGATATTTTTATTGATGACCAGATAAGAAGAAAAGCGATGTCGTCCATTGTTTCATCACTTTATTTAACGGCGCAGAATTTTACATTAAGCGAACTGGTAACACTATGAAGACAACGATCATTGCCTTAGCCTGCTATTTGACGTTATGTTCCTTTGTCTTCTCTGAAGACTTTTCAGAAAAAAAGAGTGACCACTTTATTGTATATTATAAAGATGTGCCGGCAGAGTTTGTCGGCACCATCATAGATTATAGCGAGAGGTATTATAATGAGCTGACAGAAAAGCTCGGGTTCACGCGCTACGATTATTGGACGTGGGATAAGAGAGCTAAGATCTACGTTTATCCGGACCAGGAGACATATCTAAAAGAGACCAGGCAGCCATCATGGTCATCAGGGGCCGCGGCCTACGACCAGAAGACCATATGGACATTTCCCAGGGAATCCGGCTTTTTTGATTCGCTCCTTCCGCATGAATTAGGCCATATTATATTCAGGGAAGTCATCGGAGGAAGAGACGTGCCGCTTTGGTTGGAAGAAGGCGTTGCCTCATATCTTGAGCAGGCTAAGCGTTTCGGGTCTGATAAGATCGTGCTTGACGCTATTGACAATAAGTCATTTATCCCCCTGAAGGAATTGACTCAGATAGACGCGTTTGCTCTCAGGCAGAGGCCCGACATCAATCTCTTCTACGCTGAGTCTGTCAATATTATTAGCTATCTTATTGATAAGTTTGGTTCTGAGGCGTTCAATGACTTCTGCAAGAAATTGAAGGACCGTAAATCTTTAGACGATGCCCTGGCTTATGCGTATTTTGATATACGCAGTTTATCGCAACTTGCGGAAATGTGGGAGGCATCATTGAAAGATAAGGCCAGAAGTAAGAGCAAAATGATCTTGTAGTTATTGAATGACGCAAAAGTAATGGAAGATTCTTTAAGCCCACATGGTTTTGCGTAACCTAATAACAATGAAAAAAAGACATATTCACTTTATAGGCATTGGCGGCATTGGCGTCAGCGGGATCGCGCATTTAGTCTTGAAGCAGGGAGAAGAGGTTTCGGGCTCCGATATAAAAGAGTCTGCCATCACGCGCAAACTCCTGGATGCCGGCGCTCGAGTTTTTATAGGCCATAAGCCGCAAAATATAGAAGGCGCTGATCTGGTAGTATATTCTTCAGCCATACGAGCTGACAATTCCGAAATGGCGGCAGCGAGGGTGGCTTTGACCCCTATCAAGATGAGGGCTGAGTTTTTAAGCGAACTCATGAAAGATAAATTAGTCATCACTGTTACAGGCGCTCACGGTAAGACTACGACGTCTTCGCTGGCTTCTAAACTTCTGATGAGCGCCGGGTTCCATCCGACTATCGCAGTTGGCGGCATTTTATGCGAGGACGGCGATAACGCCAAGTTAGGGCAAAGTGACTATTTTGTAGCTGAGGCAGATGAAAGCGACGGGACCTTTTTATGTTACACTCCGACCTATTCTATCATCACGAATATTGACCACGAACACATGGATTTTTATAAGACCTATGATCGTCTTTTGAATGCTTTTTCTGATTTTGTGGGACAAACAAAGAAAGAAGGGTGTGTTTTTTATTATAATGAAGATGATCCTTTAAAGAGGATTGTCGCAAAGGCAAGGGTGAGGGCAACGAGTTTTGGTTTTTCTCCGGAAGCTGATATTTACCCCGAAAATATTTCTTTGGCGCAATGTCACTTGGGATTTACCTGTATTAAAGACGGGCGGAAGGCCGGCGAGGTTTCTTTGGCGCTGATGGGGCGCCATAATATTTTGAATGCTCTGGCTGTTATCGCCCTTGGATTTGAGCTTGGGTTGGATTTTGACAAGATACGATCGGCATTAAGCGGTTTCAGGGGTGTTGAGCGGCGCTTCCAGGTAAAATACGAAGACAAAGATGTTTTGATAGTTGATGATTACGCGCACCACCCATCTGAAATATCAGCCACCATAGAAGCGGCAAAGGTCTGCCAACGTTCAAGGCTATTGGTGATTTTTCAGCCTCACCGCTACACGCGCACAAAACTCTTAATGGACAGATTTGGCATGAGCTTTATTAAATGTGATAACTTGATAATTACGGATGTGTACGCGGCAGGCGAGGCACCGATAGAAGGCGCGAGCGCTCAAACCCTTGCGGAGCGCGTAAGGCAGGATGTAAAATGCCCCGTTGAGTATGTAGCGAAAGAAAACTTGCTGGATTTCCTTAAAAAGTCTGTTAGGCAGGATGATCTTGTATTATTTCTTGGAGCGGGTGACATAACAAAGATTAGCGATGAGTTTTCAAAAAATTTCAAAAACCAGGCTAAAAACGCGTGAGCCCCTCAAAGGACACACCACTTTTAAGATCGGCGGTGAGGCGCGATACTGGTATGAGCCGAAAAATAGAGCCCAACTCGCCGATTTTTTAAAAAAGCCTGTTAGCTCTTTGCCTGTTTTTGTGATAGGCGCAGGCAGTAACCTTCTGGTCAGAGAAGGCCTTATCAATAAGATATTCATTCATTTAAGCGCGCCTGATTTTACTAAAATTGAGGTGCGCAAAGCTAATGTTATTGCCGGGGCCGGCGTCAAAATAGGCCGCTTGATCTCTGTTTTAAGTTCCAGAAATATCGGCGGCTATGAATTCCTGGCAGGCATCCCGGGCACAGTTGGGGGAGCTTTGGCGATGAATGCGGGTGCTTATGGGGACACAAAAGATATTGTATCGGAAATAGAGGTATTGGACAGAAGCGGACGCAGTTTGAGATTAAAAAGATGCGACATAAATTTCTCATATAGAAATTCAAGTTTGCGGCCTTACATCATTGTTTCCGCTGTTTTAAAATTGAGGACAGAGGATAAGGCAAGCGTCCAGGAAAGAATAAAAAATATTTTGATAAAACGGTTAAGGGTACAAGATTGGCAGCATCCAAGCGCCGGAAGTTTTTTCAAGAACCCTGATCCGGCGCATCCTGCAGGCATTTTGATAGACCAATGCCTTTTAAAGGGTTTGAGGGTAGGCGGAGCCCAGGTCAGTGAAAAACACGCAAATTTTATCATCAACGTTAAAGACGCAAAGAGCGCTGATGTCATCAAGCTCATGGAAATTATAAAGGAAAGAGTGTATAATCAGTTCAAAATCAAACTAGAGTCAGAGGTTGAAGTTGTCTCTTGAAGGAAAACGAGTCGGGGTAATGATGGGTGGCCTCTCCGCGGAGAGGGATATCTCTTACAATTCGGGGCATGCGGTCTTTAGCGCCCTTAAACGGTCGGGCCTGGATGTGGTAGCTTTAGATATCACACGCGAGACCGAAGAAGATATCAGGTCGACAATTGTCCAATCTGGCGTAGATATAGTTTTTATCGCTATGCATGGAGGGTTTGGCGAAGACGGCCGCCTGCAGTATATCCTGGAAAAAATGAACGTGCCTTATACCGGGCCTCAGGGAAGGTGCAGCAGGATGGCTATGGATAAGATCGTATCGCGCCGATTGTTCCAAAAAGCCGGATTGCGCATTCCAAAACACAGGCAATGGAGAAGAGGGGGTAGCCGTTTTTTTGCCGATCTTTTTTTGCGCTATCCGCTGGTCGTCAAGCCTTCGGCCCAGGGGTCCAGCATAGGGGTATCCTTTGTTGACGCTCCTGCGTTTCTTTCAGAAGCCTTGAGTATGGCTTTAAAGTTCGGCGAAGAAGTACTGATAGAAGAATTTATCAAGGGCATGGAGATCACTGTTTCGGTGCTTGACGGCAACGCGCTGCCTATCGTAGAGATCATCCCCAAGAAACAATTCTTTGATTTTGAAGCGAAATATCAAAAAGGCATGACGGAATACGTGGTGCCCGCGTCCCTGGACGAAGCTACGGCGCGAAAAGCTAAAGCTGATGCTGTGGCTGCTTACCGGGCATTGGGTTGCAGGCACTTGTCCCGCGTGGATATGATCATAAGTGAAGATGGCGGAGTTTATGTGCTTGAGGTAAATACCATACCCGGCATGACTGAGACAAGCCTTTTGCCCAAGGCCGCGCAAGCGGCTGG
>JBBTLH010000080.1:0-5587 GCA_038068755.1 Candidatus Omnitrophota bacterium | reverse complement strand
TCGCCCTCTTTCTCGTAGATACTTCCCAAATTATAGTAGGGGCTGGCTAACGTAGGATCCAGGTCAATGGCCTTACCGTATGCCTGCTTTGCCCTGTCGTTCCAGCCCTTTGATTCATATATGACACCGGCGTCGTTGTAGGCTACGGCTAATGACGGATCAAGCTCCATGGCTTTTTGGAAATAAATGAGCGCTGTCTCCGGGTCTCCGCCTTTTTGCGCTTTTAAACCGCGATCGCGATATTCCATCGCCATCTTTTTGGTTTCTGCGGAACCCTGGGCAAAAGAAGGAGAAACGAGAACAAGAACGATAGCTAATGCTGGAAAAAAAGGCGTGATTTTTTTCATTTACCTATTTGTTTTAGGATATTACATTTTAGCAAAAATAGCAAGAAATTTTTTAGCGGATAGCGCCTGCCTACCGACAGGCAGGTTTAGCGTGGAGCGTAGAGTTTTTGTTTTCCTATCCGCTATACGCTCCACGCTCTACGCTAAATTAACGCCGGCATCTGAAGAGCAGGATGGGCCTTTTTATCCAAAAACTTGGTCAATTCTTCAAGTGTGGCCGCGTTAGTCTCATCCGCTATCTTATCATAAAAATCAACAAGGCCCAGTTCGTTAGCGCGCTGCTCTATCCTGTTTTTAAGCGCCTCTTTTAAGTCTTTAGGCATCCAGACTATCCTGGCTAACCCGCCTTCGGCAGAGATGAATTTCTTGCTGCTGATATAGAGTTTGCCGACTCCGATAAAACCCGGTGTCTGAACGCCTCCTCCTACCGAACTCGCCAGCTGTGTGAATGTCATGCCTAACGGTGTCATGCCGCTATGGTCGCGGTTGACTATCATGACTCCGTTGACTTCCGGTATAAGAGCTACGATGCATTCAAAACAACCGCAGCTGGATTGCGGAGAGACAAGCAACGAATACATGCTGACTTCGGATATGGTCTTATTGGATTTCTCAAAGATAAAATCATTGATATTCTTCCACTGGCCAGTGGTCTGTTCAATGCATTCTCCCTTTTTAATAGGCTGATTGCCGCCGCTGGGCGTTATCTCAAAAGCCGCCTTGGCATCAAGCCAGGAATAAGCGCCGCATAGCCCTAAACGTTCAGGCGTTATGATACAAATATGATTAGGCGCGAAAGACTGGCACAAAGCGCAGCTATAAAAAATATCCACATTCTCATCAACCATGCCTTTTAAGCGTTCGTCGCGCGCCTCAAAAGATACAAGCGCTTCCTTTATATGTTTTGCTACGTCTTCTTCTTTTGTAAAAAGCGTGACCTGCGCCTTATCTACGATAGCCCCAAAATCTCTATGGAGCATAGCGTGTATAATAATACCAAAATGTTTAAGCCTTAAGCCCTTAACATAAGCCTCCCGGGATATACGCACCCATATCATCTCTCTTTGGCCCATATGCATGACGCCCTGAGCTTCGTTAAGATACCGGTGGATCTGACGTTCCAAGATCGGCTCAAAATCCTTATTGAAATTCCTTGCTGAAACTTCTACTAATATCCCCAGAGGCATGGCTTTATTATCCGCATCCGGGATATCGGGCCCTATAAGTTCTATCTTGCCGTCCTGGACCTTATCCATGGGACGGGAACAAAGAAACTCAAAGGCCGTTGAATACTTGCCGCCGAACTCTACTCTTAAATTCTCCTTGCGCACGCGCTCACCTTCAAAAGCCGGGCTATATAAGACCGGAATAGGCAGACGCGTCACTTTTATCTTTATGCCGCGCGTCTCTACGCAACGGGAAACGATCTTTGAGGGGTCCTTTTCAGTGACCAGCGCTTCATATTTTGTCGTTTCTATCTTACCCAACTGCGGGGCGTCCATATCAGTTATAATAGGAAATCCCAGGTTCAAAATGCCCAGGCCTGTCGTGACTATCACTTCATCAAGCTTGCCTAAGACCAGGACAAAAGCCGGTACCCTGTTCTGCGTGTAGTTAAATATCTCTTTGGCCTGTCCGCCTTTACATCCGCCGAACGTAAGTGCGGCGCGGATGCCGAAATTAACGGCAAAAATGCTGGAAAGCTCACCTGAGCCGAGGGGTACTATGTAATTATCCAAACCGAGCTCCACGCCCGCTTCAACGAGCTGGTCTTTTATATTGATCGAGCCCTGATTGCCCACAAGCAGCGATACTATGTTCTTCTCCTGGAAACCTCGTATTATCTGAACTGCGGTGGCGCTGTCTTTTGCCTTACCTATAATGACGGCTATGCCCGCGATGCGGCCGTCAACAAGCTGGACCCCTAAAGAACGCAATACCGTATCAGGCACAAAACCCAGATATCCTTCCTGAGGGACAAGGGTCAGGCACGCCAAAAGCTCTTCTACCAAAAGTGCGGCGAGGCCTTTGCTTAACAGGCCGTTCAGATAAGGAACGACTAAACCGTCGGAAACGGCTTTACCGGCTGATATCTGTTTAGCTAAAACTACGACTCCGCGGGCGTCTTTTAAGTCTTTGACCTCAAGGCCCAAAAGGGCATAGGCAAGAGGCAGATAAAAAGCTGTGCCTTCAAAACCTATCGCGCAACCTAGACCTTTTTCGCGTATAGAATCTTCTAAGGCCGTATCCGCCATGCCAATAAGTTTATCAGTCGTATCGGAAACCATTTTTGCTATGTCAGACATTGAACGCCTCTTAATGTTCGCCCTGCTATTTTACCCTCGCTCTGCGAACTCTCCCAGCCGCGCACCTTATGTCTATTTTCATCCTGATATTCGCAGACATCGCCCGCAGCCAAAACATAAGGCACGTTCGTGCGCATGGCTTCATCAACAACGATGCCTTTATTTACTTTTATCTGCGTATCTTTTACCAGATCAATGTTAGCATGGCCTGTCACCGGAAATATTACTAAAGAAGCGCCGACGACTTTCTGCGTTGACAGCCGAACAGCCCTGGCCTCGCTGTCACCTAATATCTCTAATATAGGATTATCGCAAATTTCATCCACCCCTTCTATGGGCCCTGACAATGCCCCTAAATATTTTACGTCTATCTTTTTTGCGGCGATGATGCGCGCCAATTCCTCTGCCACCTGACCCGGTCCGATAATGATCACCGTATGCGCGATAGGTAGATTGTCAACGATATATTTTAACTCGCTTAGCCCGTTTAAGGCGACAATGCCATCTTTCTGGATACCCGGAAGTTTGGGCAAGCTGACTCTTGCACCTGATGCGATAAGCAACTCATCAAACCCCACGAACTCCCTGTCCTTAAAAATTACCTTCTTCTTATTTAAGTTCAACTCCACTACCTCTCGCCCTAAAAGAAGGTCAAGCGCGTTATTCTTATAAAAATCCTGATCGCGGTAAAACAGATCCCTCTCTTTTATTTTGCCCTCCAGAAGGCCCAATATTTTATGGCGCTCGTAAGCCACAAAAGGCTCATCGGAGACAATGGTGACCGAACTCTCTTTATCCGACTCTCTGATGGCCTCAGAGGCGGCAATACCCGCGGCCGAATTACCTATGATAACTATTCTTTTCATATCGCGTCCAATACAGCCGGCACGACCCCATACCATCCGATAGGCATGATATGCACTCCCCGGCACATCGATCTCAACTCAATTATAAGCCTTGAGGCTATCTCAATGCACTTCGCTTTTTTATCCGGTACCTGGCGCATCTCATCAATAATGCTTTCAGGGACAAAGACGCCGGGCACGTTCTCGTTCATGTATTGCGCCATGCGCTCGGACTTCAAAAGCACAATACCAGCCAAAATATTCGTTTTAAGATGTTTTGCCGCATCCAGAAATTTTTCAAATACTTTTGTATCATAGACCGCCTGGGTCTGAAAAAACTCAGCGCCTGCTTCCAGTTTTTTCTCCATTTTTATGATCTCCGGTTCCAGCGGATCAGCTCCCGGATTAACGACCGCGCCGACGCAAAACTTAGGAACAGGCCCTGATAGCTTGTTAGCATTCATGTCTTCACCTGTCTGAAGCCTGCGCAAAACATCCAGGAGCTGGACAGAATCCAGGTCAAAAACAGGCTTGGCCTCAGGGTGATCGCCTAATGTCGGATGATCGCCGGTAAGGGCAAGGATATTGCGAATATCTAAAGCAGCTGCCGAAAGAATATCAGACTGCAAAGCAAGCCTGTTCCTGTCACGGCAGGTGACCTGCAAGATAGGTTCAAAGCCATGCTGTTTTAAAAGAACGCACGCTGCAAAGGAACTCATGCGCATTACAGAACTCTGCATGTCCGTCGCGTTCACGGCGTCAACCCTGTTTTTTAGCGGCTCTATCTCAGAAAGGATCTTATCTAAAGATATGCCTTTGGGCGGGCCGATCTCAGTCGTCAAAATTTTAGCGTCTGAACTTAGCTTTTCTTTGAAAGTCATTTATTAACCTAATATTAAGGTATATATTTCGCAGCGCGGGCTTCTGCCGCAGACTAAATTTTTTGCCGTTGGCTACGGTTTACGCCTCGTTCGTGGCGCGAACATCCCCTCGCAGGGTAATCAAGAACCTGAATTGCTCTTCGGGGGTTCGCAACGAACTCGCCGTAACCCCTTGCCAACCAACATTAAATCAGGTGCCAAAAAATTTCTTATGTCTGCTTTCAGAAACCCGCGCAGCTCAAATAACCTAATGTTTCCACTGCGTAGCTGGAACTTCTGGCGCCTATTCTTTTTTTGTTTTTAAAAATACTCCTGAGAGAATAGCTATTACACCATAAAATAAAATCGAATACAAAAACGCTTGTCCTTGTTTCCATCCATATGGTGTTAAGAAATTAACAAGAACTACCAAAATACTAAAACCAATCGCACTCTGAATCGCTAATCGCTTTAATAGTGATAATCCCACACCTATAACAATATTTCCTAATGCAAAAAGTAAAACTGTTAAAAAATGACCTGAGGCTTCTGCAAGATTGCCAGCAAATATTATAGCTCCAAAAATTAACCCAACCATTAACATAATTATCCCGATGATTCGTAAAATTATGCTCATGCATCCTCCTTTTTATACTTTTTGTTATTGAAAATATATAAATTTCAAAACTTGTGTTTAAACACAAGCTGAATTTTCTTATATTTCAATAATTTAACTCCTCCTCAATAAACATTGCGTCCAACGTGAAATTCAACTTGGTAATATTAAGCTCCTATTTAGTTCGAATCCCCAACAACTCAAGCCAATATTACTACTTCAGCAGTTTTTTGTTTTGCGGCAGTCTTCGATAATTTTCTTTACTGATAACTTTCTTGCCGCTTTTGCGTTCAAGTTCTTTTCTCGCGTTGCCCGCTACAGCGCCGCCTTCAAAAGCGGCATGCTTATTTTCAACAAACCCCCGAGCATCTTTATTCACAGCTATTTCTTTGGTTGAGGCTTCACCAAGCATTGAAAAGATAAGCTCTAAGTCGGTCATGTGATCCCTTAGGTTTTCTCGCTTCAACCCTTTATGTTTCTTATAAGCGGATGGGGTCATGTCAAACGTTGCCTTTGATATTTCGGCAGTTAATATTTCGTATTCCCTTTGCTCCTTTATGCCGCGTCTCTGCCATTGATCAGTTAACTCCTCGCGAATAGCAATTCCGCGTAT
>JBBTLH010000079.1:0-9053 GCA_038068755.1 Candidatus Omnitrophota bacterium | reverse complement strand
GCCCATTGTTTTTCGGCGGCTACGTTCATCTTGATCAGGATCATGGAGCCGTTTTGGTTTTTGATGGCTATCATAGTTGTTCTACCGGACTTGATCAAACGCGCAGAGGCTCCACCGGCTGATTTCTCAGGAACATAGTAAGCGTTATCTTATGACGGGATTATCTGAAAAAAGAGATACAGGAGTTGGCTTGAATTTTGCCAGGTTTGTCGCTGGGACGGCCGGCGTCTCTTTCTCGGGGCATATTTTTTCGTTTTTTGTAAGTGTGCTGGTCGCTAGAGCGCTCGGGCCTACGGCAAAAGGCATTGTTACAATAGTCCTTCTTTATCCTATGCTGCTTTTTACCATAGGGCATCTTAGTATTAACCGCGCCATTATTTCTCACGCCGGTTTGTCTCGTTATTCTGTGCGGGATTTTTGCGGGACTCTGGGTTTTTTCGCGCTCCTAATGAGCGTCGTTCTCTTCGCGGTATTCTGGAGCGGCTATAGTTTATTCCCATCATTTTTTATCCGGTCTGTGAGCCCATCCGTAATATTCTTAGGTTTTTTGATCTTGCCTATGTTCTTTATCAATCAGCTCTATTCAGGCATTTTGCAGACTCAACAGGAGATAAACAAGCTTAATGCAATAGCTTTTTCGCAGGCATTTTTTACTTTTTTGGCCATGGCTGTTATGTTGGCCTTAGGAGGCTTGACCGTGACCCGCGTAGTCTGGGCTTATGTGATCGCCAACGCTGTTTCTGCTGGTTTGGCGCTGGTGTTTGCGTTGCGTCTTTATCCCGGCGGCTGGTTCCTTCGCATGACGCTCCTTAAAGGTCTCGTTATAGACGGCCTAAAGCTGCATTCCGGCGTCATCGCTATCATTGTTTTTCTTAAAATAGATCAGCTCATGCTCAGTCAATATCGTGGCGCTACCAGCGTGGGTTTTTATACGATAAGCGTTTCTTATTCTGAGTTGCTTTTATTGGTCCCCATGGCTATACAGAATGTGTTTTATGCCAAAATAAGTCGCATGCTGGCAGAAAAAATAGATCTGGTGCCTAAGACGCTTTTGGTATATCGGCACAATTTCTACCTTCTTTTATTCTTAAGCATTGTTTTGGCGCTGGGCGCCTATCCGTTCATCATTCTTTTTTACGGCCGCGCCTTTTTACCTTCTGTTATGCCATTTCTTGTGCTTTTGCCCGGAGCATTTTTTCTATATTGGAACAACATTTTGACCAATTACCTGGTGGGAACGCAAAAATTCTGGGTGATTTCGGTAATTTCCGTGGGAGCTGCTATTCTTAATATATTGTTGAATATGTTCTTTATACCTCTCTGGGATGCGTCAGGCGCCGCTTTCGCGAGTTCTATTACGTACTTTTTGGTGGGCCTGGCATATATTAAGGTTTTTATGCATTATGGCCGTTTGTCCCCAAAGGCGTTTTGGAGCAATCTGCGGTTTACGCGCGATGATCTTGCCCTGTATAAAGAAGTTTTCAGGTCAATATTTCCGTTGGCCAGGTGATGAATATGAACCGTGTCTATTATTACGAAGATGACCGGTTGAAGATCTTTGAAAGCCTGGCGCGTTATGAGTTCGCGCGCCCTTATGTTAAAGGCGCTGTTGTATTAGATATTGGCTGCGGCGCGCGCAAAGGGCCGTTACTCCTTTCGCAAAACGCCAAAGAAGTCGTTGGGTCTGACATATCTAAGGAGGCTGTTTCCTATTGCAACCGAAAGTGGCGGGCGCCCAACATTAAGTATCTTGTGAGCGATGCTCTTGATCTGCCTTTTGGCGATAGTGTGTTTGACGTAGTTTTGGCTTTTGAGGTCTTAGAACACATAGGGCAGCAGGCGCAGCTGCTGAAGGAAGTAAGAAGGATTTTAAAAAAAGACGGTCTGTTTATATTATCTACGCCTAACAGGACTATTATGTCTCCGCAAGGCGTATTCCAGAATCCAGACCATGTAAGAGAGTTTGATGCAGCGGAGCTAAAGAGATTGCTTTCGGGCGTTTTTAGTAATGTCGAATTATATGGCCAGAAGCCCTCATCAAGGGTGGATGAGGTTTTGGAGTGTCGTAAGCGCAGCTACGAAAATGTTATCCGCATTCCTGTTTTTTTTAGACGTTTTTTGCCTAAGAGTTGGCGGGAACTGTTGTTTAAAAAATATATATCGCATATCGCCCGCAAAAATAAGTTTTGCAGGCAGGAGGATATTTCGAAATCAGATTTTTCAATATCAGTAGACCATGTTAATGAGGCCCACTATTTAATAGCACTTTGCAGAGGAATTGTTAATGAGTAGAACTTTGTTATTGAATGCGGCTAAATACGCGCCTTTTTTATTGGATTTCTTGCCGAACCGCCCTAGTTCGATCACGTTTTCTTTAACGAATCGTTGCAATTGCCGCTGTATTATGTGCAATTATTGGAAATTCAGTAATGAAGATGAGATTGACACGGAAAAGATCCGGGAAGTATTGCGAGAGGCGAAGGATCTGGGCGTTCGTGATTGTTTATTCTATGGCGGCGAGCCGCTTTTGAGAAAAGATATCATTGAACTGGTAGGTTTTAGCCACCACATGGGATTGAAAACGAATATCATTACCAATGGCGCCTTGATAGATGAACACCTGGCATTGTCTTTGATAAAAAGTGGATTGGACGAGGTCATGGTTTCAATAGATGCGTGCGGTTCTTTTCACGATGAGATAAGAGGTGTTCCCGGAACATTCCAAAAGGCTTCGGAAGGACTTAAGATTTTTCTTAAATTGGGTAAAAATAGGCTAAAAATATCGATAGGGGCTCTTTTGATGCTTCCTACATTGAAGGATGGAAGGTTAGCGGGGATTATTGATTGGGCACGGCTGCATGGCGTATCCGTTACCATACAGTTTATTGATCTTTCTTTATTTTATTTTCAAACAGAAGAAAGTGCTTTGAAAGAAAAATTATGGATATCTTCCAAATATTGGGATGAACTCGACCGTTTTGTTGATAGGCTTATTAATATTAAAAGAGAATATCCTCCTTTGATAACCAATTCTGTGGCCGCGATCAAATATATCAGATCATATTTTAGGGATCCTTCGGATAAGAGATTGCCTTGTTATCGCGCCTATAGCGGGAAGATCTGGATCGACGCTAAAGGAAAGGTTTATGCATGTCAAGGCGTGCCTCCTTTAGGCGATTTAAGAACAGATTCACTTAAACACATTGTTACTTTCGCTTCTTGGAAAGAGACATCAAAGAAGATGTTTCTAAAAAAATGCCCCGGTTGTTCTTGTGATTACATATCAAATGTTAACGCGGATCTATTTCTTTCTTGGAGTGCAATCCTTTTAAACGAATGAATAAGAATACATCATCTACATATGATGAGCATGTATTACAGGAGGGCGTTGATTTTCAGGTAAAGACATATTACGAACCGCAGGATATTCCTGAAAAGAGGCGCAAAGATATAATCTTGAAGTATTTAAAACCCCGAGCAGGAGAAAAAATATTGGATATCGGATGCGGGGTGGGCACCTTTGTTTTCCATAGTGCAAAAAAGGGCGCTGATTGTTTTGGGCTTGATTATTCTAAGGAATCCCTGAAGATGGCAAAAGATCTGACGGCACGCTATGCCCCGCAGGGGGGAGCTAATTTTATTGTCGCAGAGGCCGTTAAATTGCCTTTTAGCTGCGCTGTTTTTGATAAGATCACTTCCATTGATTTTATTGAACATATCTCTTTGGACGAAAAAGATAAGCTCTTGGGTGAAATATTTAGGGTTTTAAAAAATAATGGTTTCGCTGTGATCTTTACGCCGAACAAAATAAGAGAAGATATTGGCGAGTTCTATTGGCGGCTGAGGCATTTCCTGTTTAAGGATAAGATACCCAAAAATGAGCTGCATTACGGTTTAACAAGCAGGATTAACTTTGAACGTTTACTGAAAAGGCATAGTTTTGTTTTTGATTTTAGCTACCACGATACCACCAGGCCTTTTTTGGCTCGGTTACCTATCTTGAGACATTTTTTGAGTCTTAATCTTTTATGGATTATTTGCAAGAAGGTCAAATAACATGGGAAGAAAGATGAAGAAAGCAAACGTGGCAATTGGGATTGCAGTTGGGATATTTATTTTTGGATTTTGCGCGTCTGCATTGGCTGTGCCTGTGACATTGCGTGTGGTTGATCAAAATGGGGTTGAAATTCAAGGATCTATTATAAATGTTGATGGCATAGGATCTTTTACTACAGGTGATTCTTTCGATATACCAGAAGGTCCCAGGAATTTTATAATAAAGCCCGGCATGAATGGCAAGCCGCAAGTCACTGGCTGGGATCTTCAGCGAAGCGAAATTGCCGAGGTTACATCAAGTACGAATAACATTAACTTTGAGTGGCGCACTTCTTCTGTGATATTTAATCTTGTGGATCAGAATGGAACAGTTATCCCGTATAGCAAGATCTTTATTGAGGACGCTTTGCCCGATTGGCAGGAAATGCCCGTGACCGCTACTCTGCCTATAACAGACAAAAGCGTGTATCCGACATTAGCTGGTTATGTGTCAGATGGTGGATATTACATAGCTATAAGACCGGGCATGAACGGCAAGCCGCAAGTTACTGGTTGGACATTACAGAGAAATGAACGGCAATCTATCTCTCAAACAACCACTGCTGCGTCCTTAGAATGGATCACTAATTCTGTGACATTTGACCTGGTTGATCAGAATGGTACGCCCATTGCACACAGTACTATTTTTATTGAGGATGCCTTGCCTAATTGGCAGGAAATGCCTGTGACCGCTACTCTGCCCATAACAGATGAAAGCGTGTATCCGACATTAGCTGGCTATGTTAAAGATGGCGGGTATTACGTAGCTATCAGACCAGGTATGAACGGGAAGCCCCAAGTCACGGGCTGGACTTTACAGAGAAACGAACGAACAGATGTTTCTCAAACAACCACCACGGTACCATATCGATGGATTACTAACTCTGTGACATTTGACCTACTTGACCAGAATGGCACGCGTATTCCGCACAGCAGTATTCACATTGAGGACGCTTTGCCCGATTGGCAGGAAATGCCTGTGACCGCTACTTTGCCTATAACAGACAAAAGCGTATACCCGGCACTATCTGGCTATGTCTCTGATGGCGGGTATTACATATATATAATGCCCAGTATCAATGAGATACCTCAACCATTAAACGGAGCTGTTTTGATACGGGATGAGCGTTCAAATATACAAAGAACAACAGGTAATATTAAATTTGAATGGATTAGTGATACAGGTATTGTGCAGGTGGTTAATTCTATTGGTATGGCTGTTAACGGATCAACATTTATACTGGACAACAACGCTTATACAACAGGTTCCGTTATGAACTTGCCCATTACCGATAATACAGTTTATCCGAGTGCCCATGGAGCTTATGCTAATGGTTATAGTATTTCGGTTAATCCATCTGATACCATGGGAAGTGGTATTTTTAATTTCAAAGCATTGTCTAATAAAATTTTTGATCCGCTTTTTGTCACAATTGACAGTAGGTCTTATGGGTTGCGATTTAACAAGCCGCCTGTAGCAAACGCAGGGTATGATCAAACAGTGCGTATTGCAGATACAGTTACGCTTGATGCCGGTGCAAGCTACGATCCGGAAGGTAATGTTCCAGTTGCTTATGAGTGGAGCATAATCACGGCACCGAATGGAAGCACAGCGACTCTTTCAAATATAAGCATAGTTAATCCTACATTTATACCGGATCTATCAGGTAATTATGAGATCCAGCTTATCGTAACGGATAGTTTGGGAGAAAGAAGCCAGTCTGATGCGTTATTGGTCAGCACAGTAAATACTGCGCCCGTTGCCGATGCCGGTTCAAACCAATCAGTAACCTCTGTTGGGACAACTGTGCACCTTGACGGTAGCAAAAGTTATGATGTTGATGGTGACCCTATTACCTACCAATGGGCGTTTGTTTCTACGCCGCAAGGCAGCAATGCATTTTTTGTTAACGCAAATAGCGCAACGCCCGAATTTTCCGTAGATGTCTACGGAGATTATGTGGTACAATTGATAGTCAGCGATCCATATGTCCAAAGTTCGCCTTCCACTACCGCAATAGCATTCCAAAATCTGCCGCCGGTGGCTAATGCCGGAATAAGTGAATCCGTCATGCTAGGGTATAGAGTGATCTGTGATGGACGGGCAAGTTCAGATCCAAACGGCGATACTCTCGCTTACTATTGGAGTCTTGCTTCAGTCCCTCAAGGGACTAACAGTGTAATAATCGAACCAACTGCTTCTGTGACGAATTTTACTCCTGATCTGGTCGGAACATACGTGGTACAACTCAAGGTAAATGACGGCCTTTTGGATAGTCCGATAAGCACTAAACAGGTTGAAGTCATAACGTTAGAGACGGCAACAATATACACGGTTCAGAACGTGCAAACAGAGCTCCAATCTCCGGCAATTGTTACTTCGCTTAAAAATACAACGATGCAAAATGCCCTTTTAAACAAGTTGAATGCTGTGATAGCCGGAATAAATTCAGGTAATTATACGGATGCCCTGAATCAGTTAAAAAACGATATTTTAAAAAAGACAGATGGTTGCGCAACGTCAGGTGCACCTGATAATAACGATTGGATTACAGACTGCGGATCACAGGCGCAAATATATCCGATTATCCTGGATGCCATCGCAAAATTAGAGGCATTAATAGGGTAATAGCCAAAAGATACGCAAGATATTTTAAGATTGAAGAGGATATATGGATAGAAGCATCGACAATCTTTATCTTTTGAGAAGGATCGAGGAGGCAACAGCTTTTTATTCACGCTCTTATTCCAATAGATACAGTAATTGGAAGAGAATAAGGACCATTTGTAATTTATTCGGAATGGAGCTTAAACTTCGAGCTAAGCCAGGCCAATGTATAAAAGTGCTTGAGATAGGCTGCGGAGACGGCTGGCTTGTCTATAAACTAAAGACGCTGTTCGATGACGGTTTTTGCCTTGATTTTACCGGCATAGATATTTCTGGGCTGGATATAGATTTTGCCAATAAAAGGAAGGAATATTTCGACCATAAAAACTGCGATTTTAAAGTAATGGATGTCCAGAGTTTGTCTTTTATGCCGGAAGAGTTTGATATCATTATATCGTCTGAGGTCATGGAACATATAGAAGAGCCGAAAAACTTCTTAGCGTCGGTATACGGGATCCTTAAAAAAGACGGTTTGATCATATTGACTACTCCGCAGTTAGATGGGAGTGTGCTGGTAAAATCTATAAGGTCGGTCAGCCGACTATTACGCATAAGAATAGATAGGGTCAGGGAGAAGATGGAATCTGCCTCTGTAAATAAAAAGGAGAGGCCGCTATCGCGGTTTTCTTCTTCTGGCGGCAAGACAGGCGCCGGTCTAGACCATGTATCAGTGCATAGCGTATCGGAATGGAAAAAGATGTTTTCCGAGACCGGATTTAAGACAGTATGTATAAGAGGAGCGGGCGGTATGCTTTTCGGCACTCCTTTTCTTTACGAATACCGGGTATTTTTTGCATTGACCATGATCGCCGACGCTTTTCTGGAACCCCTGCCGTTTTCTTATATCTTTTCTGAGAATTTGCTTTTTGGTATCAGGAAAAAATTATAATGGATTTTATCTGTTTTTCCATTAACGCCTGGGAAAAGAGGAAGGCCCGTAAGCAGCAGTTCATGCTGTATTTATCGCGGCGCTCTGATGTCGGGCGCGTGCTTTATATAGAGCCGTCCTTGAATATATGGCGTTTGGTTTTTATGCCGGCAGCAGAGCTCAGCAGTAAAGAAAGCCGCGGCCGTTGGCACAGGGCCTTGAGTTTTAAAGCCGAACGCATTACTGATAAGCTGCTTGTTCTCACACCTATATTTTTTATACCTTTTGCGTTCCGTTTTCAGCTTATCTATAAAATAAACCTGTATTTTCTGTATCTGCGCATACGAACGCTTGCGCGAAGAGAAGGTATAAAGAGCGAGGTTATCTGGTTATACCATCCTTTTGACGGGCAGCTTTTGAAATGGTTCAAAGATAGGCGCCTTGCATGTTTTTCCGGGGCAGAGGAGTGGGCTGAGTATTTTATAGAGTATTCTAAAGCAAGTCGCGCAAAGAGAAGAGAGATGGAAGAGGCTATTATTTCGCTCGATGACCTTGTCTTTGTGGTCTCTAAAGCGTTACTTGGGCCTGCTAAGGCTTTGAATAAAAATTCATATCATATTTATGACGGGACTTCGCCTGAATTATTCGCTAAAGAGCATGCCCAAGCGCCGCCCGAGCTAATAAATATCAAGCATCCCATTGTCGGTTATATAGGCACTGTATCATCCCGTATAGATATTGAATTGGTAAAGGCATTAAGCGAGCGTATGCCGCAGTTCTCTTTTGTATTTGTGGGTGACATCCATTCAGAGCGGATAGATATCGGCCCGCTTAGGGGTATTGGGAACATATTCTTTTTAGGAGGCAAGCCCTATGAGGAGTTGCCGCGCTACGCGGCCTTTTTTGATGTCTCCCTTTTGCCGTATAAAGCTTTGCTTTTTACGTCTCCTCCTACAAAGGTCTTTGATTATCTCGCGTCAGGTAAACCCATTGTTTCAACTGCTTTGCCTGAGCTTGGGTTCTTGAAAGGGTTTATCTATGAGGCAAAGAACGCGGATGAATTTGAGGCCGGTATTAAAAAGGCTTTAGAAGAAGATACGCCTGAGGCTGTTATCCGCAGGAGAGAGAAAGCAATGGAAAATTCTTGGGAGAGGCGCGTAGAGGAGATAATGTCGCTTATTAAAAACAGGCTATGAAAAAGATACTTTTTATACCTCATCATCCTTTGTGCGCAGGTTTAAAACTTCGCCTGGCTGAAATGGCGCGTTTTATGCCGGCAGATGTCGACGCTTATCTATTGAATTGGACGGCATCTGCTGATAGGTCTTTTTCAGGGCGCGCAGGCGCTGCATTGCGCGACCTGTTTAGGATCTCTCGCGTGCGGTCGATCGGGCCATGGAAAGTATTAGAGATACCAATTAT
>JBBTLH010000078.1:0-7264 GCA_038068755.1 Candidatus Omnitrophota bacterium | reverse complement strand
ACGAGCGAGCCCTAAACCGCAGCAGACGGCAAAAAGTTCCGTGGGCAAAGAAGTTGCAATTGGTTTTGCGTAACCTAATAGGTCGTGATATGGATGCTAAAAAAGAAATAGAGAAACTTAAAGAGGATATCAGGCGCCATGACTGGCAATATTATGTCTTGGATGACCCACAAATCCCAGATAAAGAATATGACGTCCTTTTAAAGCGGCTTGAGGTGTTAGAGCGGCAAAATCCGCAATTGGTAACGCCCGATTCACCGACGCAAAGAGTCGGAGGCGAACCTGTCTCAGGTTTCAAGACTGTGCGCCATAAAAAGAAGATGTTCTCTTTGGGCAATACGTATTCTTTTGATGAGATACGGGACTGGGAAGAACGAGTGCATAAAGGCTTGCCCGGCGAAAAAGTAGATTATATGGCTGAATTGAAAATAGACGGTGTCAGCCTGGACCTGGTTTACAGAAAAGACGGGCTTTCTTCGGGTGCTTTACGGGGAGACGGTGAAACCGGAGAAGACGTGACATCCAATATAAAGACCATAAGAGCTATTCCGCTAAAATTGTTAGGCCAGGCTCACCCTGAGATGATTGAGATAAGGGGAGAGGCTTTTATGTCGCGCAAGGATTTTCAGGTATTGAACAAAGATAGGGAGGAAGGGGGTCATGCGATCTTTGCCAATCCCAGGAATGCGACTGCCGGGACGCTTAAGACGCTTGACCCTAAAATCGTATCAAAGCGCAGGCTGCTTTTTTTAGCTCATTCTGTAGGCGCATTCAGCGGTATAGAATTTTCGTCGCAGAAGGAATTTCTTGATAAATGCAGATCCTGGGGCCTGCCCATTAATCATCACACAAAGCATTGCGGTACGCTTGAGGAGGTCATTGGGTATTGCCGGCATTGGCAGGATGAAAGGGAAAGCCTGGATTATGAGATTGACGGCATTGTCATCAAAGTAAATTCTTACGAGCAACAGGAGCGTCTCGGTTTTACTGCAAAAAGCCCCAGGTGGGCCATCGCGTATAAATTCCAGGCAAGGCAGGCGACAACTACTGTAAAAAATATTATAGTAAGCGTGGGCCGCACAGGCGTTTTGACGCCGGTCGCTGAACTACAACCCGTAGAATGCGCAGGGGTCATTATAAGTAATGCTACTCTGCATAATTTTGACGAAATAAAGCGCTTGGACGTCAGGGTCAAAGACAGGGTCGTTCTTGAGCGCGCCGGAGACGTTATTCCAAAAGTGATAAGGGTCGTGACGAGCGCACGCCTCAGCCGTGAAAAAAAATTCCCTGTGCCGTTACTTTGCCCTTCCTGCGGGGCCTATGTCGTCAAAGAGAAAGATGAAGAAGTTGCGTATCGCTGTATCAATCTGTCCTGTCCCGCTCAGATAGAGAAACACCTTGTCCATTTTGCTTCGCGCGCCGCCATGGATATTGAGGGTATGGGTGAATCCGCAGTGTGTCAGATGGCCCAAAAAGGCCTAGTAGGCGATTTCGCGGATATTTATGTTTTAAAAAAGGAAGATTTTTTGAAACTTGAATTGTTCAAGGACAAAAAGGCGCAAAATCTCCTGGATGGCATTGAGGCAAGTAAAAAGAGGCCGTTGTCGCGCCTCCTTTTTGCTTTTGGCATAAGGCACGTAGGAGAAAAGGCGGCAGAAGTTTTGGCTGATAAGTTTAAAACCATTGATTCTTTGATGGCCGCCTCTTATGATGAGATCAGCTCTATCCATGAGGTCGGAGACGTTATCGCGCGGTCAGTTAATGATTTTTTTAGGCAGAAAGAGACTCTCCGGCTGATAGACAAATTAAAGAAGGCCGGCGTCAATACGCGGCAACCAAAGACAGAAAAAACCTCGTCTTTTATCTCAGGCAAGGCTTTTGTCTTTACAGGTGAATTGGGTTCTTTTTCAAGAAGCCAGGCAGAGGAGCGTGTTAAGCGATTGGGCGCCCATGTCGGCTCGGCCGTTTCAAAGAAGACTGATTACTGCGTCGTTGGCCGGGATCCGGGCTCAAAGTTTGACAAAGCAAAGCAGCTAAAGGTAACTATCATAGATGAAGCAGGTTTTAAAAAAATTACGGGGGCAGAATAATGGAAAATAAGAAAAAAAGAATGTTGGTTTTCGTAGTTATCTTATCAGGTATTTTTATGCTGACCGGATGTGAGAGTTTAAGAAAAAAATTTACCCGCAAACGCAAGAGCAGGGAGTCGCAGGACCAGATGATCATCGTTCCCAGGGATTATAGCGCGCATCCTTTCCCCAGCGACGTCATGTATAAGCAGTATTTTATTTATTGGAAATCCTGGAATCAGGAATTGATCACAAGCCTTAATGATTATTCCTCTTATAAGAAGATATTGGATTGCGTTGAGCAGGCGATAATGAATTTAAAGAAGATGACTACCTATCTTAATGAGGATAAGTCTAAAGAGCTGGATGTCTATATCAAAAAAACCGAGGCATTAAAGACGCAGATCGTAGCCTCCAAAGCCATGCCGCCTTCCCGGATGACCATGTTGCGCTACGACGCCGAACGCATCCTGAGCTCCGTTAACAGGCTCTTTGACTTAAAGAAGATGAAGGAACATTTGAAATAAAACAATAAGGATTGGAGAAAGGAACAGACAAATGGCTCAGAATATAACGCAGGAAATCATGGAGATAGTTTCTACAGTCTTGGAGAAAAAGCCAAACGAGATTCCTCTTGACGCGCATCTTATCCAGGATGTAGGCGCAGACTCTATGATGGCGCTTGAGATCTTGGCAGCCATGGAGAAGAAATATCGCATTATTATCCCGGAAGATAAGTTGAAAGAAATGACCACGGTCAACAAAATCATCGAGCTGGTAGAATCGGCAAGAAAAAAAGGCAAGTAGGTGGAAGCACCAAGAATGATGATGAAAATAGCGATATGGCGGAGGGGTAAAAAATGAGCGAGGAATTCATAGAAAAAATTTTGACTCAAGATGAAGGGCAGACATTTGAATGTAAAAGGGTATTGAAAAAGCCGTCCGATGTTCTTACTACGGTCTGCGCTTTTGCAAATGCTGACGGCGGACTTTTTGTTTATGGTGTTGCTGACAAAAAACAATGTTCTGGCAAGGAAAGGCTTGTTGGTATTTCGGAAAGTCCGAATAATTGTGATGAATTGTTAAAACTAATTTCTGCGAATTTTGTTCCGCCATTACCACAGATTGATTCTCTTTATGTTGATATTATTAATTCGAAGGGTATACAGGATAAGGTCTTGTTGGTTTTCATTATTTCCAGTAAATCTGTTCATTCTTTGGTAAGTGGCGAAACGTATTTTCGTAGAGGAAGTCAAAACAACCGCTTGACGCACGAACAAGCAATGAGATTACAATACGAAAAAGGGACAATAACATTTGAATCTGAGTTAGCCGAGCGAGTTTCATTTAAAACACTCGATCAACACAGGGTAGAAGAGTTTATGCGGCACAATGATAGCGAAGAAAAAGATATTTTAAAGTTTTTTCTCAATAATGGGTTAGCTGAAGAAAAAGGAAGCAATATCTTCTTGAATAATGCGGCGGTGCTTTTGTTTGCCGATAATCCATCAATAGCTTTAAAGCGTAAATGCGGGATTACAATCACGCATTATTTTGGGACAAGAAGGATAGCATCCGCAAACCCGAATTTCCGCAGGCCGCCTTTTACTTTAGAAGGTGTTTTGTTGAGACAAATCGTGGAAGCATATAAATATGTATCTGAAAACGCGCTACCAATAAAATTAGAAGGAGCAACCTTTAAGCGGCTAAAAATTCCGGAATTCGTTGTCCAGGAAGCTATAACTAATGCTGTGATTCATAGGGATTATAGCATTCAAGACAATATACACATCCGAATTTTCGATGATCGCATTGAAGTAGAAAGTCCCGGCTGGTTCCCGGGATTTATAACGCCGGAAACAATATTGGAAGGAAGATTTGCCAGGAATCCCATTGTTGAACGGGCCTTAAAGAAAATGCCGAATCCACCTAACCTTGATATTGGAGAGGGCGTTGATCGTATGTTTAGAGAAATGCAAAAGAAGAATCTTTACTACCCTTTATATTTACCTCGTGATTATACTCCGCATTCCGTGTGTGTTATCTTGCTTAATGAAGAGAAGGTAAGCTATTGGGATATGGTGGAGAAATATTTAGCTGAAAACCCATCAATTAACAATAAACAATTTCGTGAAATTTCGGGTTTGGATACACTTAAGGCATCTGAGTTTTTAAAAAAATGGACTAAGCAACAGTTACTTGGAAAAGTGGGCGTGAGCAAAAAGAAAATGGCCTATCGTAAGCCTACCACAAGAAAGTTTGGCAGGGAGGCTTTATTAGGAAGGCCCTTCTAATAAATTGTTTTTGAATATTTTATTTTTGTAACTGCTTATGTAGCAATAAGTTATGCGTATATGTAGTAAATATTTATTAGGAGATGGTACATATATAAACTTAATAACCAAATAAATTGAGTTCGTTTTGAAAAACGATGCAGATTTATAAAGTTGTTGTGGGAGAATTGCAGACAAACTGCTATATAGTGGCGTCAGATAAAAGTAACGCTTTTATCATTGACCCTGGCGACGATGTTGAAGAGATCAGGGGTATTTTAAAAGAGCACAAATTAAAAGCCGCGTTCATCGTCAACACGCACGGCCATATTGATCATATAAAAGCTAACGCGGATTTAAAACTGCCCCTCTATATCCACGAAAAAGAGAAAGATATGGTCGGCGACCCCAAGAAGAATCCTATGGCCTTTTTTTTCGGGCATTTTACTGCCGTAAAACCTGAGAGGTTGTTGAAAGACGGCGACAGAGTGGTACTTGATGAGCTGTCTTTTGAGGTCATCCATACGCCCGGCCACACAAATGGCGGGATATGCCTTTTGGGAGGCGGCTGCCTTTTTTCAGGAGATACGCTTTTTTACGGCGGCGTAGGACGGACGGATTTTCCCGGAGCCAGCCACGCTGAATTATTGAAGTCTTTGAAAAAATTATCGCAGCTTAAAGAAGATATACGCGTTTATCCCGGCCACGGGCCGGATACGACTATAGGACGCGAGGCAAGAGCAGGCACGCTTAATGGATAAATACGTTGATCTATTCCTTGATTATTTAAATGTTGAAAGAGGGCTGTCTTTAAATACCCTTGTTTCTTATCGCAGGGACCTGAATACTTATTTGAAATTTCTTGATTCGATAGCTAAAAAAACCGTTTCAGCTACATCGCGCGAGGATATCAGGGATTTTATGATGCACAGAAAAGATAAGGGGCTCTCGGTTAACAGTATCGCAAGGAACCTGGCAGCCCTCAGGACGTTTTATCGCTTCTTGGCCCGGGAGAAGTTGATAAAAGCTGATGTTTCAAGCTATATTGATTCGCCTAAGCTCTGGAAAAGGATCCCGGATATTTTAAGTTTTGACGAAGTGGAGAGGTTGATAGAATCCAGTGACTTAAATAAACCCCAGGGCATAAGGGATAGGGCTATCATGGAATTGATGTATGCAACAGGTATGCGTGTTTCGGAAGTCTCGTATATAAAGGTCAGCGACGTACACATGGACGTCGGGTTTGTGCGTTGTCTTGGCAAAGGAAAAAAGGAACGTATTATCCCTTTAGGCAGGAAGGCCATAGTCGCTATCGCCAGGTATTTAGAAAAAGTAAGGCCGGATCAATTGAAGGGCTCAGGCTCTGCTGAGCTTTTTTTGAACAGGTCGGGCAAGAGGATATCGCGCGTTTCTCTATGGAAGCTTATAAAAGGTTATGCGAGGAAGGCTAAGATAAAAAAAGAAATGAGGCCGCATATTTTGCGCCACTCTTTTGCCACGCACCTTTTAGAGAGAGGCGCTGATCTGAGGAGCGTCCAGGAGATGCTGGGGCATGCCAGCATATCTACAACACAGATATATACGCACGTGACGCAAGACAGGCTAAAGTCTATTCACAAGATGTTCCATCCCAGGGGATGACCGTGTTTTATAAAAAGCTTAACGAGTTACCTAAAGAGATGTCTGGTTTTATACATATGGCAGGAGCCTTGGCTGATGAGATGGGTATTAACGCCTATGTGGTGGGAGGATTTGTCAGGGATATATTTTTAGGCGTTAAAAATTTTGACGTGGATCTGGTAGTGGAAGGAGACGGTATCGCCTTTGCTTCAGAGTGCGCCCGTGAGCTTGATTTAAAACTTGTATCTCACAAGAGATTCGGCACAGCTACCCTCCACGGGTTGCGTGGATTTAAAGTGGATATCGCCTCAGCGCGCAGGGAGATCTATGAAAAACCCGCGGCCCTTCCTGTTGTTTTCAAAGGGCATATCAAAGACGATCTGTTCAGGAGGGATTTCACAGTTAACGCGATGGCTATAAGCATCAATAAACACCGGTTCGGCCAGTTGGTTGATTTTTACGACGGCCATAGTGACTTAAAGACAGGCGTTATCAGGGCGTTGCACGCTAATAGTTTCATTGATGATCCAACGCGCATTCTGCGCGCGGTGCGGTTTGAGCAACGGTTTGATTTTAAGATAGACAAAGCCACCTTGTCGTGGATTAAAAGCGCCGTGCGCCGGAAGATGCTTCACAAGGTGCAAAAGCACCGCTTGAGAGACGAGTTGATCCTGATGTTCAAAGAAAGCCTGCCCCTGAAATCTTTAAGGCGTCTCTGGGGCTTAGCCGGATTTTCGTATATCGCGCCAAGCCTGCGTTTTCAGAAAGAGTGGCAGAGGTTTTTTGAAGAGGCGGCAAAAAAGGCCGGGTGGTTTGAAGAGCACTTTTCGCATAAGCGGCACCTGGAGCCTTACGTTATGTATATGAGCCTGTTTTTTTATCCTCTGGCCCATAAAGAACTGAGTCAAGCCATGCGCGATTTTGCTTTTCATAAGGGGGAGAGTTCAAGAATACTTTCTTTTAGAGAAAATTTCACGCGCGTTGAAAAAGAGCTTTCTAAGAAGAACGTTCGGGGCAGTGTTGTTTATCGGATCTTTGAGCCCCTGAGCTATGAGGTAGCGTTGTTGTCCGCCGCGTTGTCTAAGAGCGTGCTTGTCCTAAAAAGGGCCCAGGATTTTTTATTTGTTTACAACGGCCAGAGGATCCACGTTAAAGGCGAAGACCTAAAGCGCCTCGGTGTCAAGCCAGGGCCTCATTTTAAGAATATATTGGATGAGTTATTGTACGCAAAAATAGACGGTGAGGTAAAGGATAAAGAAGAAGAGCTGGCTTTGGCGCAGAAACTTATTCAAAAATAAGGAG
>JBBTLH010000077.1:0-15281 GCA_038068755.1 Candidatus Omnitrophota bacterium | reverse complement strand
TTTACGCGGATGGCCTCCTGGGTGAGCGGTGTTATCTCAACTCTTACTTTGGCGAGTTCCACCGATGCTTCTATGGTCCCTCTATGCGTGTCTTTTGTGGTTATGAAGCCTAACGCGTTACAGGTCTCAAGGGCTGATTTCCAGGCATCGTCAAATTTCGCGTCATATTCACCCTGGATAGTGTCGCGAGTTATGGCGTATCCGCCCACAGCGCCTATGGTGCCTGCTACGATAAAGACACAACCGCTCAAATTAAGCAATGCCGCGAACAA
Organism: Candidatus Omnitrophota bacterium; assembly: GCA_038068755.1. Lineage (GTDB taxonomy): Bacteria > Omnitrophota > Gorgyraeia > Velamenicoccales > Velamenicoccaceae > Phelpsiimicrobium. Next base: position 15,009 of record JBBTLH010000077.1, on the reverse strand, counting down.
AACCGGAAACAAAAATAAATTTTTAATTTTCACTATTTTACCTCTCTCTTTGAAAAAACTTTTCGGAAACAAAAAATACTCAAAACTATTATGCCGAGCCATGAAACTGTTAAAAAAATCCATCCGCCTGTATTCATATCAGTTCCTTCTCCGCTTTTTTATAACGCCTGCTCCATGAAATCTTAACCAATAGCGCCAGCAATAAGAAAAATATCACCAAACCTATGCGCGTGCCGAGTACAAAAGGCTTATCCGCAGCTGCCACGCCCTTCAAAACAAAAGTCGGCAGGCCTTCCTGGATCACCCAACACCCTAATATCACAAGCAAAAATAACGGCGTAACATATTTGATGATGAACTTATAAACCTTAGGCACCATTATATCTGCCCCGTGATGGATCTCTAGCCACGCCTTGTCCATGCCAAAGACCCACGCAAAAAGAATAGTTTCAATAGTGCCGAACAAAACGAGACAAAACGTCCCGCCCCAAAAATCCAGCTCATTTACAACGCCGCGGCTTAATAAGAATATTGCCGGCTGGCACAAAATGAAACTCACCATAGCGAATATACTAACAGCCTTTTTCCTTGAGATATCAAATTCATCCTCTAAAAAAGCAACTGCGGGCTGAGCCAGAGAAACGCTTGAGGTTATCCCGGCAAGGAATAACAGGGTAAACCACAAAAAACCGAATAAGCTTGAGAATGGTATCTTGCCCAGGACCAGAGGCATGGTCACAAACCCCAGGTCAAAAGCGCCCTGTTTGGCTATAGCAATGATGTCCACAGGCCCAAAAAATACAAATGCCGCAGGTATGATTATGCATCCACCTAAGACCACTTCCGCGAACTCATTGAGGCTGACGGCTGTCAAGCCGGAAAGCACAACGTCATCACCTTTGGATAAATAACTCGCATAGGTCAAGATGACTCCGATGCCAACGCTAAGCGTGAAAAATATCTGGCCTGCCGCGGCGAGCCAGACCTTGGCGCTTTTCAAAGCGCTGAAATCCGGGTTCCACATAAACCCCAGGCCGTTTACGAGGTTCCAGGCAGGCCTTGCCGGGTCAGGCGCGCCCAATGTCAGGACTCTTATCATAAGCGCTATGCCAAAAAATAACAAGACAGGCATCGCTATTTTGCAAAGCAGCTCAATGCCGCCTTTAACACCGCGATAAAGGATCAATGTATTCAAAAAAAAGGTTATGAGAAAAAAGATATAGGCCGGGGCTATGCTGCTGAAATACGCGTTCTTTTCTACGCCCTGGTAACCCTTTAAAAACGCCTGCATAGAGGCCTGGTCCGGGATGTGCGAAAGCACGCCTTTGAGGCTATAAAAACTATACCCCAGCGTCCAGGATTCTATGAAAATATAGTAGATGAAAATAACGAACGGCCCGAAGATCCCGATGACGCCAAAATACTTGATAAACCTGTTCTTCTGCCAGATGCTATGGAAGATGCCTGGGGCTGTGCCGTGCTCAAAACCGCCGCCATACCGGCCCAAGGTCCATTCTATCCACATGAGCGGTATCCCTAATATGAGCAGGGATATAAAATAGGGTATCATGAAGGCGCCGCCGCCATTGCCGGCTGCCTGCACGGGAAACCTTAAAAAATTACCCAATCCTATGGCTGAACCGGCCACAGCCATGATTATGCCGAGCCTTGACCCCCACGCATCCCGCTTAGGTTTAGATTGCTTCATATGATGTCGCTAAATTATTACCTGCATGTCTCATCCCGCTTCGCCGTAGGCTTCGCAGGATTTCGCTGAATGCTCCTTTGGAGCATATTAATGAATTCATTATATACGGCAGGAGGGAGATTTTCAACTTTTTATGCTTGGGCTACCTTATGGAGGATCTCTGAAATGAAGGTCTGATATTTAACTCCGAACCTTACAGCTTTTTGCTTGATGCTCTTAAGGTCCTGGCTGTTGACACGAATATTTAGAACAGTGTCTTTCCTATGAGCCGCAATAGCTTTCGCGATCCGTTCATATTCTTGCTTTGACACAGGCACATAATCTTCCAGATTATCTTCAATTGACTGCTCATACCTTGTTAATTTAATCTTTCTCATAGCGCTTCCCCTTTTTGTAAAGTTTCATCAGCCATTTCGAAGTTGTTTGTATATACAATTATATTACATTATTCTGAACTGTCAAGATTTTTCCTTAAGCCCAAAATCCAGGATCTTGCAGGTAAGGAAGATGACAAGCTCGGTCTTTTTTGTCTCATCAACGCTGTTACGGAACAAAACGCCCAAGAAAGGAATGTCTCCGATAAAAGGGATTTTGTTGACGGTCTTTATCTTCTCTTCTTTCATGAGGCCGCCGATCACGATTGTCGCGCCGTCTTGAGCCAAAACCGTCGTCTCTGCTTCAGAGGTCTCAACAATAGGGATAATATTGCCCGAAGCAGTTTTATAATTCTGAACTACCGAGCTCACCTCGGGACGCACCTTCATAGAGATGAATCCGTCGTGGCTTATCGTCGGCGTTACGAAGAGCTTGACACCAACGTCTACGAAACTAACGCTCTCAGCCGTTTCTGTGGTCGTCTGACTCTGCACCGCGGAAGTCGTGACATATACCTGCTTTGAACCTACAAGGATCTTTGCGGCCTCATTGTTAGTCACGGTAAGGCGCGGGCTTGAAAGGATCTTTGTCTCACCGCTTGTCTTTAACGCTTCAATCACCGCGCTGTAGTCATTATGTTCTGCGGGCAACGTCGCGCCGATGGTCCACTTATTTCCTGTCGTAGATATCACCTGGCCGAACATCCCGCGCACGTTCAGTTTTTTGTTCAGGACATACTCCCAGTCAATACCCAAAGAGGCCTTGTCATTCAGATTCACCTGGATTATTTTTGCGTCTATCTGGACTTCTTTTGTCCGCTCATCCAGGGTCGCCACCATCTCTTTGATCTTTTTTAGTTTTGTTTCGTAGTCCGTGATGATGACCTGATTGGAACGCGCGTCTATCTTGATAGAGGCGATATTCTTTGTGACGACATCCTGCAGGCACGAGGCGACATCTTGCGCCCTGGCGTAGCTCAACTTAAAGGCTTTCGTCTCAAGCGGCGCATCCATGGATTCAACCATTTTCGTCATGGCCTCGTTCTTCTCTTTTGTATCATATAAAATGAGTGTGTTAGTGCCTTCATCCGTCACTATAGAGCCTACGGAAGACTTTATCTGGTTTAGGACTAATAACATATCCTGGGGCTTGGCATATTTTAACGGGATGCGCCGCATCTCCCTGGCGTTGTAAAACTTCGTCCCGAAAAGCTGTTCGTAGTCCTGTCCTGTCATGATACGTGTTATGCCGGACCCTTTGGTTTGCACTAAGTCATTGGACGCTAAAATGACGTCAAGCGCCTCGCCCGGATTGACATCTTTTAAAAATACCGTCACGCGTCCGGCTACATTTTTATCAATGACAAGATTCAGGTCAGTTTTTGCAGCCAGCATCTTTAATACGTCAATGATATCCATGCCTTTTATATCCAGGGAGATCCTGTCGGATGCCGCCGCTGTCGTCATCTGGGCATCTCCCTGCGCAAAGGCCTGCGCGTGCAGGGCAAATACCAAAAATAGAAGAAAGATATTTTTCATGGCTCTACATTTATAGCGTTAAATTAAATTGCTCTTTGCCGTCTGAAAGGACGACTTCGCTGTCGCGTATCTCAACAAGGCTCAAACCCTCGATGGTATCGTCTTTTCTCAAAAACAAGGTCTTCCCTGTCTTTTTGTCTTCAAGGACAGCCTTCTTTCCGTTGTCGTCAACCAACCCGACTAAGATTAAGTCTCCGGCGACATCCGAACGCCCGCCTAATGCCACATGGACGTTTTTAGGAACTATGGGCAAAACAGCTTTAAAAAGTTTTCTATTCATTGGCATGGGCAAAAAAGTATCAGGGAGGCCTTGTTGCAATAGCTTGTCCGGAAGATCTATTTTTTCCAGCCTGATCTGAACCCGCAAAACGCCATCCTCTTTTGCATCTGCTTTTATCCGCAAGCCTGAAACACGACACAAAAATCCAAGTTTTTTTATGTTGGTGATGAAATTAAATAACTCCTGTTCAGGCCCTGCTAAACTTAAGTCAAAAGGCATAGCTTTATAACCTGCCCTGGCAAGAATTTCTTCATTTTTGAGCTTTATATATTCTAACCGGACTCCTGAGCTACGGGCTAATTCCTCCACCGCTGATAAAGCGCCGGCTTCGTCAATGTTGCCAAGCCTCCTTGGTGTAATAGGGCCGCGGGGCGCGTAATCCCGTATCAAAGAAAAACGCTTATTTATATTGAATAGCTTTTTGTCTAATTTGCCGTTAAGCCCAAAGAGCGGCCAGGCAGTCACGGCCGCGTAACCGGCCAATAACACGCCGGCAACGCTTTCTAATAGATACCTCTGCCTCGTCATGACGATTTAGACTTAATTTTGAATTTTATTTTTTTCTCGCCCTTAAGCTCTCTGTCTTCTAAGTTATCAAGCCGTATTCCTTTAAACAAACCAGATCCGCGCAAAAGGCCCAAAAATTCAAATATTGCGCCAGGCTCAGGACTGGTCCCAGAAACTATCAGCCCCTTGCCCTCTTCTATTTCAAGATCGCTTAAAAAAACAGACGGCGGTGATAACCTGTATAATTCATAAAAGATACCGAAAAAGTGCTTATCTTTTAAGATATTTTTTTCTAAAAAATCCATGAGTAAAGCCTGTTGGGCTTGGCTTTCTATCAACGCCTTATTTTTAAGCTCCTGCTCTAATCGCAGAGTATGGTTGATCTTTTTATCCATAGCATGAAACAAAAATAAAAACGCGGCGATCGTGATCACAACAGCCGAGCGCATCGCCTTATATATCGCAAGAGACCTTTCTACTTCTTTTATTTTTGCCTTAGTCTCATCAGGGGTCAGGTCTATAGAGGTTGTCGCGCGCAAAGCCAACCCCGTGACAGCCGCGTATGAGACCGGCGTAATTTCAAGAAAACTTACCGTAGGGCGATGAAAACAGTTTTCCAGGCCTTTGTCAGCCAGCGCCTTTGTCGTGCCGGTCAGATAAAGTTTATCGTCGTGCTCAAAATACCCGGCAGTGAGGCGACGGGCGAGCTCAAAGCTTACCTTTAATTCTTTAGAGAGCCTGTTTGAATAATCAGGAAGGCCGCTTTCTCCGATAACAAAAGTCCTGCTAAAGACAGAATGGCCTCCCAGAAGAAGATTAAAATCAAAAGTGTCGTGGTCGGCATTCAGGAGATAAAGGCATTTAGCGCCAGCCTGTGTTTGCGTTGCCTTAGGCTGGCATGACCAATTAAGTAACCCTGCTGTGTTTAAGGTGATCTTGCTCGCGAAGACCCCTGCTTTCTCCAAAATACATATATACCGCCTGATCGTTTCTTTCTGCATCAAAAAAACAGAGACTAACGCGTATCCATCCTTGTCAAAACCTATCCTGCGCCAGTCATAAACAATATTCTCTATGCTAGTGCCGAAAGATTCACGCGAGATCCGCAAACGGACCATCTCTTTTAACTCCTCTTTGTCTATTGACGGCAGGCGCATAAGCCGTGACGCAGCCGCATATCTCGGAAGAGCCAAAACAACTGCCTTTATTACCAGGCCGCGGTTTTTGAACTCTTGCCTTATCTTTTCCGGAGTGGAGCTTTCTGAATCTTTAGCCTCAAAAGAGAAACAGTGAGTGACAACCCTCTTGCCTTTGACAATAGCAGAACGGCAAACGCGGATAGTCGTGCAGTTGAACTCTAAAACCGTAAAAGGAGATCTGGGCTCTTTTGACATTCATTTTCCTTGTTCCACAAATGTAACATATAATTCCATAAATGTCAATATATTATTCCGTTATTGGAACTATGCCTGGCAGGTCTTAGCATTCAATTTTTATTAGTGCAGGATAGGTTTTCTTGTTATAATAATGAAACTTATGAATACTCTTATCTATATCCTCAAGACTCCGCTACGCGCTTTCAGAAAAATGTACGGCTGGACTATCCACTGGTCCAAAAAAAAAGAGGCGCCGTACGCGCTTTTCTCAATAGCTTTTATTGAAAGCTCCTTCTTCCCTATTCCTCCGGATGTGCTGCTCATAGCCATGACTTTGGCGCAAAGAAAGAAGTGGTTTATCTATGCGGCTATATGCACTGTTGGATCTGTATGCGGCGCTTTTCTGGGATACCTGATCGGATGGGGGCTCTATGAAACAGTGGGCAAGTTTATTGTATCAACCTATCACCTACAATCTGTGGTTGAACTCGTAGGACGCAAATACCAGGAAAACGCGTTTCTGACAATATTCACAGCAGCCTTCACGCCCATACCTTACAAGGCAATAACCATCACTGCGGGTCTTTTTAAAATACCTTTGGGAATATTAGCTATCGCCTCTCTTATCGGCAGGGCCGGACGGTTTTTCCTGGTCGCGCTGTCGTTGCGGATATTCGGTAAGAAAATAGAAGATTCTATTGAAAAGTATTTTGATATCTTCTCTTTGATCCTGATAGGGCTCTTTATTCTCGGTATCCTCGCCCTCAAATACCTCCAGTGAGACAAAGTGTTCTGTACACTTTGTCTCACTGGGCTACTTCTTCTTAAGTTCACCTAAGATCTGATCAAGTTTTTGCTCAATGCGCCCAAGGATCTCTATTTTTTTCTGGTCTATCTTGGCCTGATTATTTTGCACTTCTTTGGCTGCTTCTGCCAGCTTTGACATATCCGGTAAATTAAACATCATTCCTCCGTCCTCATTAAAATTTCTTTCCGTGCCTGTAGGGCCTTGATTTATTCTTTTCTGCTTTCTTTTTCAACGCATCTTCCAAGTCTAAGCCGCGGGCGCCGCAGTAATCAAATATCCTGATACAGCAATCCGCAAGCTCTTCGGCCACAGCCTCCTTGCCTAAATCATTGCGCATGGCTTCAAGCGCCTCGGATAGCTCCGAATGCATGAGCGCTATCAACTCTCCGTCAGAGCGCTCAAAATCCCACCACCCCTTCTCTTTTGCCGTATTGTAACACAACTCTATCCATTTCTTAATATCCATTAATTTACCCTCTCTTTTACAGCGTCTATAAATTTTTTGATCAATTGATGGTCTTTCTTGCCGGGCGCCTTTTCAACGCCGCTTGAGACATCAACCGCAAAAGGATGTGCCTTTTTGATAAGCCCAGCGACATTTTCAGGCGAAAGGCCTCCTGAAACGATGAAGGTCTTCTTCAGAGCCTTAAGGCTCTGAAGAAGACCCCAGTCAAAAATCTCTCCTGTGCCGCCGAACTTATCTTTTTTAAACGTGTCAAACAAAAAAATTCCGCAAGGGTATTTTTTGAGACGCTCAAGCGAGATCTCATCCTTGAGACGGACAGCTTTGATAGTCTTATAGCCGCGGAATCCATTAAAATAGAAAGGTGTCTCATCTCCGTGGAATTGCAGTATATCAAGAGCGCACTCTTTGGCAATTCGCTTGACGGTTTCAGGTTTTTCGTTGACGAACACGCCTACTTTGATGATTTTCTTCGGCAGGGCATTTATGATACTCGCTGCTTTCGCAGGCGTAACGCAGCGCTTGCTTTTTTTATAAAAGATGAACCCTAAAAAATAAGCGCCGCAACGCGCAGCGCAAAGGGCATCCTCTATGTTAGTGATGCCGCAGACCTTTATCTTTGTCATGATCTCTTCAAATAGTCTACGAATTCATGTGTAGCTGAAGCGATATCTTTAGCGCGCATGAGCGCCTCGCCCACCAAAACCGCGTTGACCCTGAATTTCCTTACAAAATCAAGATCGCCGACGCTCTTTATCCCGCTTTCGCAAACAACAAGTTTTTCCGAAGGTATTGACGGTAGAAGTTCCTTTAAAACGGAAAGGTCGATTTTTAAAGTCTGTAAGTCCCTGCTGTTGATACCGATAATAGCGGCATTGCTATCAAGCGCCCTCTTTAATTCATCCGGCGTATGCACTTCCACAAGCGCGTCAAGCCCAACGTCCGAGGCAGCCTTCAATAATTCGTTTAAATCATTATCCTTCAATATCGCGGCTATCAAAAGGACAGCGTCGGCGCCATGGCATTTTGATTCATAGATCTGGTATTCATCTATGATGAAATCCTTGCGCAAAAGCGGCAGGGCTGACATAGAGGCGATGGCGTTCAAGTAAGAAATACTGCCTTTAAAAAACCTGTCTTCCGTCAATACCGAGAGGCAATCCGCGCACCCTTTTTCATACGCGGCAGCCACGCGCTTAGCGTCAAAATCTTCCCTGATGACGCCTGCTGACGGCGAGGCCTTTTTGACCTCGGCTATCAAATGGACGCCGGTCTCGCGAAGCTTAGCCTCAAACCTGGGATTAGGCGATTGACTATCCAGCGCCTTTATAAAATTCAAAAAAGGCACGGTTTTTTTTAGTTTCTTGAGCTGTTCTTTTTTATAGGCGAGGATCTCGTCTAATATATTCATGGGTTGGTGTATTCTATAAGCTTGTTTAATTTTTTTATGGGGGCTCCGGAATCTATTGCATCAGAGGCGAGGCCCATGCCCTCCTTGATGGTGAAAGCGCGGCCTGCTATATACAGACAGCAACCCGCGTTAAAAACAACTGCGTCTCTTTCCGGGCCTTCTATGCCTTTCAAGACTTTGAGCGCTATCTGTTTATTGGCGTCAACGTCTCCGCCAAGCAAGTCCCGGAGGTCAACTTTCACGAGGTCAAATTTTTCCGGCTCAAGCACATATTCCTTGATGTGGCCCTCCCTTACTTCGCATACAAAAGTCTTGCCTGTTGTCGTAACCTCGTCAAAACCGCCTTCACCCCAGACAACCATCGCATGTTTCGTCCCAAGATCCATAAGCGATCTGCCTAAGATGGGCACTAAGCTTTGATCATAAACGCCTACAAGCTGATGCGTTGGGAATGCGGGATTGATAAGAGGCCCCATGATATTAAAAATAGTCCTCATCTTTAGATTCTTACGCACCGGCTGCACGTACTGCATGGCGGGATGAAGGAGCGGCGCGAACAAAAATCCTATGCCTATCTCATTGATACACTTTTCAATGACGCCGACAGACGCGTCGATATTGACGCCCATGGCCTCAAGCAGGTCCGCGCTGCCACAAGGGCTTGATACGCCGCGATTGCCGTGCTTGGCTACTGTGACGCCGGCGCCAGCTACGACAAGAGCCGTTATTGTTGAAATATTGAATGTGCCCTTCTGGTCTCCTCCTGTGCCACAGGTATCAAATATGATATCTTTTTTTATGTTGATCCGAGACATATATTTGCGCATTGCGCGCGCGGCTCCGGCTATCTCTTCGGCCGTCTCTTTTTTCTTTGCCAAAGCCACAAGAAAAGAAGATATCTCCTCATCCGATGCTTGGCCTTCGGCGATATAAGACATCGCTGTTTCCATCTCGTCCTGCGATAGGTCTATCCTCTTTGAAACTTTATTAATGGCATCTTGTATCATAGTTTTAGGAAATTTTTTAAAAGCTGTTTGCCGTATTTTGTCATGATGGACTCAGGATGGAACTGAACCCCGTAAATAGGTAATTTTTTATGCTTCAACCCCATGATCTCCTTGTCTTTTGTCCAGGCAAGAACCTCAAGCTCCTTGGGAAAGGCTTTAGCATCCACGATAAGAGAATGGTAACGCGTCGCCTCAAAAGGGTTTGGCAGGCCTTTAAACATAGCCTGATTGTTGTGATAGATAACGGACGTCTTGCCGTGCATGAGTTTTTTGGCGCGGATGATCTTGCCGCCGAAAGCATAGCCTATGGCCTGATGTCCAAGACAAACCCCTAAAATGGGCACTTTATCGCCTAATTCTTTTATAACGTCAATAGAAATGCCGGCGTCCTCGGGCCTGCCCGGGCCCGGAGATATCACTATAGCCTTAGCTTTAAGTTTCTTTATTCCGGCGACAGTTATCTTGTCGTTCCTATAGACCTTTAAAGCCTCGCCCAATTCTCCTAAGTACTGCACGAGATTATAAGTAAAAGAATCATAATTATCTATCATTAAGATCATTGATTTTGTCCTTTCAAATATTTTCTTACAAAATGAATTATCACCGTCTTTATCGGTGTGTTTTTAAAAGAAAAAATTGGTTGGGCGGAGGCGACTTCAAAGGAGAGCATAAAATTCGGCGGCGCGCATAGCGCAAAAATGCACTGTTTGAGCCGTTACCCTGGTGTCTTATTCAGGGCGAGTTGTGTATTTTTAGCCGAATTTTGTGCGGTGCGTAAGCACTCCTTTGACTGGAGCCGCAGCCTAAGCGATTTTTTCAAAGAACACCATACCAGCGACTAAAGTCGGTGGGTTAGGTTAATAATTAAATTTTATTCCTTAACCCGCTCGATCTTTGCGCCTAAACTCTTTAATTTAATATCCAGATGTTCGTAACCGCGGTCTAAGTGATATATCCTTGTTACCTCTGTCTTACCTTTGGCCACCAATCCTGCCAAGACAAGGCCGGCAGACGCCCTTAAGTCAGATGCCATAACAGGGGCGGCGCTGAGCTGTTTTACACCGTGGACTATAGCGTAAGGGCCTTCGCGCTTGACCTCGGCGCCCATACGGTTAAGCTCGGCTACGTGCATAAAACGGTCAGGATATATCTTTTCGGTGATGACGCTGATGCCTTCGGTAATGCTCATAAGCGTCATGAATTGCGCCTGGGCATCCGTGGGAAAACCCGGATACGGCAAGGTCACGATGTCAAACGGCTTGAATCTTCTGCCTGTCTTTTTAACGAGTATGCCGTCTTTTAAAATTTTAAGATTGACTCCGACGTCTCTGAGTTTCTCAAGCACGGCAATCAGGTGTTCGTAGCGCGCGTTCTTGACAAAGACCTCGCCTCGCGTGATGGCAGCGGCCATAATAAGTGTAGCTGCCTCTATCCTGTCGGGTATGACTTCGTATTCGGCGCCGTGAAGCTCCTTGACGCCCTTTATCTCAATACATGGCGAACCCTCGCCTTTTATCTTAGCTCCCATCTTTATTAAAAATCTTGCCAGATCCACGACTTCCGGTTCGCACGCCGCGCTTTCAATAATAGTCTCGCCGCGCGCAAGTGTGGCAGCCATCATCACATTAGCAGTGGCCAGGACAGATGAGCCGAACGCGCCTCCGAGATACAAGTGATCGCCTTTGAGGTGTTTTGTTTCGGCGTAGACATAACCTTCTTTTATCTGGATCTTAGCGCCCAGCTTGGTTAATCCTTTCAAATGCAGGTCCACCGGCCGCACGCCTATAACGCATCCTCCGGGCAACGAGACTTTAGCTTTTCTGTATCTTGACAAAAGAGGCCCTAATACGCAGAAAGAAGCGCGCATGGTGCTGACGAGTTTATAGGGCGCTTCTATTTTCGCCACACCATTGGGTTTGATGATAATGGTGTGGTCTCTGAAATCAAAGTTGGAACCCAGGTATCGCAGGATTTTAAGCATAGATGTCGTATCTCTTAGATCAGGCGCGTTTTTTATGACGCACTTATCCTTTGTCAAAAGCGTAGCAGCTAAAATGGGCAGAAGCGCGTTCTTGGAACCTGATACCTCCACTGTCCCTTTTAACGATACTCCGCCTTCAATGATAAATTTATCCATGATCAGCTCTTTTTTGCGATAATAGCAACGCGGTCTATGCCTGCCAAGTCTTTCTTAAATTCTACTCCCTGCCACTCATCACCGCTACTAAAAATTTTCTTTATAGCCACTGTCTGGCCGTAACCTATTTCTAAAAATAGAAAGCCGCCGCGTTTTAGATAAGAGCGACTCTCTTTCTCTATCGCTCTAAAAAAAAGAAGTCCGTCTTTGCCTGCTTTAAAGGCTAAGGAAGGCTCGCGCAGCACATCAACAGGCAAACGTTTATATTCTTTAGCGGATACATAAGGTGGATTTGAAACGATAATATCAAATTTAATCTCTGAGCCTTTAAAACATGAAAAAAGATCGGATACGTAAAAATATATTTTTGAACTTACGCCGTTGAGCCTCGCGTTCGTTTTTGCCAGAGAAACGCAAGCGTCAGAAATATCTACGGCGTGGAGCTTGGACTTCTTTAAAAATTTGACTAGAGAAACGGCGATGTTGCCTGAACCTGTGCCTATGTCTAAAATACGCGGGTACTCAATGCCCGACGAAGAAATGAATTCTATTACCTCTTCCAGAAGTATCTCGGTCTCAGGCCTTGGAATAAGTACTCCGGGCCGCACTTTAAACCTAATGCCCATGAACTCCGTATCTCCCAGAAGATACTGGAGAGGCTCTCCGCCGGCCCTGTGTTTTAAGATCTTATTCAAGCGGTTGTATTGCCCCGGCGACAAAGGGGGCTTCTGCCCGTCTAAATAAAGGCTGCTTCGTCCGCACTTCATCAATTTACAGAATATCGCCTCTATCTCGTTCACCTTTTCTCGCTCTCTGCCTTAAGGAGCGCGTCCGTCAACTCATCCAAAGCCCCCTCAAGGATCTCTTCTAAGCGATGCGACGTAAAACCGATACGGTGATCGGTGACGCGCCTGTCCGGAAAATTATAGGTGCGTATCTTTTCGCTGCGGTCGCCTGTGCCCACCATAGACTTCATCATCTCTGAACGCTGTAACTGTTTCTTTGAGACAATCCCATCTAAAAGCCTCGTCCTCAAAACACGCATAGCTTTTATTTTATTCTTTAATTGCGAACGTTCATCCTGGCATGTCACGACCAACCCCGTAGGAAGATGGGTGATCCTGACCGCGGAGTCCGTAGTATTGACACTCTGTCCGCCATGGCCTGAGGAACGGTACACGTCAATTTTCAGGTCTTTCTGGTCTATAACCAACTCTGTTTCTTCGGGTTCAAAAAGAACGGCTACTGTCGCGGCAGACGTGTGGATGCGGCCCGAGGCCTCAGTAGTCGGCACCCGTTGAACGCGGTGCACCCCGCTTTCAAACTTCAGGCGCTTGTACGCCTCTCTACCGTGAACAGCTAATACAGCTTCTTTGACGCCGCCTAAGTCCGTAGGGCTTACAGCCATCAATTCTACGCCCCAGTTTTTTGAAGCGGCGTACTTAGTGTACATGCGATATAAGTCTCCGGCGAAAAGACTCGCCTCCTGGCCTCCGGTGCCTGCCCTTATCTCTATCATACAATTGCGGTTTAAGTCAGGGTCCGGCGCTTTGGTCAGCTCTTCTAACTCAGAACTCAGGCGTTCGGCCTTTTTTTTCAGTTCTGCTACTTCAGCGGCCGCTAATTCCAAAAAATCTTTAGCGTGGCTTTTATCTAAAATTATGTGGTTTAATTCGGCGAGCTGCTTTTGCGAATCAAGAAATTCGTTATATCGCTTAACAACGGGCGATATCTCAGACATCTCCCTGGCGTATTTAGCAGTCTGTGCGGCGTCAGTAACTACCTCGTGGTTAGACAAAAGCGCTTCCAGTTCCTGATAGCGCTTTTTCATCTCATCAAACTTCCTTGCATCGCTTAACATGAAATTGTAAAATTACTTTTTATACTTCTTCATGAACTTCTCAACGCGGCCCGCAGAATCAACAAACTTCTGCTTGCCCGTAAAGAATGGGTGGCATTTTGAACAAATGTCCACGCGGATGCTGGGTTTGGTAGAACGTGTCTGAATGACTTCGCCGCAGGCGCAAATGATCGTCGCCTCTTTGTACTGTGGGTGAATCTTATCTTTCATGGTCTTCTCCTCATTGATTCATGCTATCCAAGAAAGCATCATTATTCTTGGTTTTTGCAAGCTTGTCAATCAAAAGTTCCATGGCTTCCGCCGAGTTAAGGTCATTTAACACTTTGCGCAAGATCCATATCTTTTGCAGGTGCTTAGGGTCTATAAGCAGCTCTTCGCGCCTTGTATTAGAGCGCTTGATATCAATGGCAGGATAGATGCGGCGCTGGAATAGGTTGCGGTCCAGCTGCAGCTCCATATTGCCCGTGCCTTTAAACTCTTCAAATATGACTTCATCCATGCGGCTGCCGGTATCTACGAGAGCTGTCGCGATGATGGTCAAGCTTCCGCCCTCTTCCAAAGCACGCGCGGCTCCGAAGAACCGTTTGGGTTTATGAAGGGCGTGAGAATCCATGCCACCGGTCAGGATCTTTCCGCTGTGGGGAACGACCGTGTTGTACGCGCGGGCAAGACGCGTGATACTGTCCAAAAGGATAACCACGTCTTTTTTATGTTCAACCAGCCTTTTGGCCTTCTCAAGGACTATTTCAGCAACCTGCACATGGCGCTCAGCGGGTTCGTCAAAAGTAGAGCTAATAACCTCACCCTTGACGATGCGCTGCATATCCGTCACTTCCTCAGGCCGCTCGTCTATCAAAAGCACGATCATTATGGTTTCAGGGTTATTCTTCGTTATAGCGTTGGCTATTTTCTGCAGCAGGACTGTCTTGCCGCTGTAGGGCTGGGCTACGATAAGGCCGCGCTGGCCTTTGCCTATAGGCGTAAGTAAGTCCATGATACGCGAGGATATCTCACTAGATTCGTACTCTAGAATAAAGCGGTCATGCGGATAAACAGGAGTGAGATTATCAAACAACACCTTGTCTTTAGCCTCTTCAGGATTTTCAAAATTCGCCGCTTCCACTTTTAAAAGAGCGAAATATTTTTCGCCTTCTTTTGGAGGACGTATCTGGCCGCTCACAGTGTCCCCGGTGCGAAGGTCAAACTTCCTTATCTGCGACGGCGAGATATAGATATCATCAGGGCATGGCAAATAGTTATAATTTGACGAACGCAAAAATCCGAAACCCTCCGACAGGATCTCCAAGACCCCCTCGCCAAACATCAGCCCCTCTTTCACCGCCTGGGCCTGCAGGATCTTAAATATGAGGTCCTGTTTTTTTGCGCCGCTTATGCCGTTGACACCTAGTCCCTTGGCAAACTTGGCCAGATCAGTTATCTTCATGTCTTTTAATTTTACTATTTCTAGTTTTTCCACTTTGCGTTTCCTCCTTTAATTAGCGCGATCAATCTTTTCACTTGCCTGAATGTTTCATTTT